>LJCR01000561.1 GCA_001399705.1 Kouleothrix aurantiaca | reverse complement strand
ACCCGAGAGCGCCCGCAGAAAGAAACGCCATGCTTCTCGACCAGCTTCTGCCCGTTGCGCGCGGCGAGCGCCCCGCCGACCTCCTGCTGCGTAACGCGCGCGTTGTCAATGTTTTCACTGGCGAGCTCGAAACCACCGACGTCGCCATTGCTAGCGGCGTGATTGTTGGCGTGGGGCCGGGCTACCGCGCCGCGCAGGAGCGCGACCTGGCCGGCCGCGTGCTCGCGCCCGGCTTCATGGACGCGCACATGCACGTGGAAAGCGCGATGGTGCCGCCAGCCGAGTTCGCCCGCGCGGTGGTGCCGCAGGGCACAACCACCGTGGTGATCGATCCGCACGAGATCGCGAATGTGTTTGGCGCGGCCGGCATCGATTACCTGCTCGCGGCGCGCGAAGGAATACCGCTCGACGTCTTTGTGATGCTGCCCTCGGCCGTTCCAGCTTCGCACATGGAAACTGCTGGCGCGGCGCTCAGTGCCGCCGATCTCGCGCCTTTCATGCAACACCCGGCCGTGCTTGGCGTTGGCGAAATGATGAATTTCCCCGGCGTAATTGCGGGCGACCCCGAAGTGCTGCGGCGCGCGGCCATTGCTGGCGCAAAGCGCGTGGACGGCCATGCGCCCGGCGTGCGCGACCAGGCGCTGAACGCCTACATCCTCGCGGGCGTCGGCTCGGATCACGAGTGCACCACCGTGGCCGAGGCCGAACAGCGCCTGCGCCGCGGCATGTACCTGATGATCCGCGAAGCCTCGAACGCGCGCAACCTCGCCGCGCTGCTGCCAGCCGTCACGCCCGCGAACAGCCGCCGCTGTCTGCTCGTCACCGACGACCGCACGCCCGCCGATCTGCTCGACGAAGGGCACATCAACTTCCTCGTGCGCAAGGCGATTGGCCTGGGGCTCGACCCAGTGATTGCAGTTCAGATGGCAACGCTGAACGTGGCCGAATATTTCGGGCTGCGCGGGCGCGGCGCGATTGCGCCCGGCTACCGCGCCGACATGGTCGTGCTGGATGATCTCAGCGCCGATTTCGCAGTGCTGGAAGTGTACCGCGCCGGCGCGCTGGTGGCCGCCAACGGGCAGCTGCTGGCCGAATCACGCACCGGCGTGCCGCCGCTGCCGAACTCGGTGCACCTGCCCGCGCTCACAGCCGCCAGCTTCGCCATCCCCGCAGCGGGCGAGCGGGCGCGCATCATTGGCCTGGTGCCCGACCAGATCGTCACGCGGGCGCTCAGCGACACCGTGCGCGTTGAGAACGGCATGGCCGTGGCCGACCCTGAGCGCGACATTCTCAAGCTCGCGGTGATTGAGCGGCATGGGCGCGGCGGAGCGGTTGGCCTGGGCTTTGTGCAGGGCTTTGGGCTGCGGGAAGGCGCGCTGGCCTCGTCGGTCGCGCACGATTCGCACAATATCATTGTGGTCGGCACAAACGACGCCGACATGCTCGCGGCGGCACAGGCGCTGGCCGGCATGCAGGGCGGGCAGGTCGCGGTGGCGGGCGGCACGGTGCTGGCGGCGGTTCCTCTTCCCATCGCCGGGCTGATGAGCGACCAGCCGGTTGAAACCGTGCGCGCGCAGGTCGATGCGCTCAATGCAGCAACGCGCGGCCTGGGCTGCCCGCTTCACGCGCCGTTCATGGCGCTGTCGTTTCTGGCGCTGCCGGTCATTCCGTCGCTCAAGCTCACCGATCAGGGCGTGGTCGATGTCGAGCAGTTCGCGCTGGTGCCGCTGTTTGAAGACGCGCAGGACTAAGAGTAGCGGAAAAGCCACAGAGAACACCGAGGCCACTGAGGTGGTCTACCAAATGCGCGGAAACACTTTTCCTTTGTCATTCTGAACGATGCAATAGCGAGTGAAGGATCTCCTATTCATACTACCACGAGATGATTTGCTTCGTCCTGCATGACAATTCATCGTATTTGGTATTACTCTTGTTCTCTGTGCTCTCGGTGTTCTCTGTGGCTAAAACATCCGCGCTTCAGGATAGAGGGAGAGATGTATGGGGACGCTATTACTGAAAAACGCCGCGCTGCTGACAAGCATGGACGACGCCGACACGCGCTACGCCGACGGCGGCATCTTTGTCGATGGGAATGAAATCCGCCAGATTGGCCCGAGCGCGAGCCTGCCCGCCAGCGCCGATACCGTGATCGACGCGCGCAACATGGTGGTGCTGCCAGGCCTGGTGAACACGCACCACCACTTCTACCAGACCCTGACGCGCAACATTCCCGCCGCGCAGGACGCCAACCTCTTCACATGGCTGCGCACGCTCTACCCGATCTGGGCGGGCATGACGCCCGAGGCAATTCATGTCAGCACGCAGGTTGCAATTGCCGAGCTGATGCTTTCGGGCTGCACCACCGCCAGCGATCACACCTACATCTGGCCGAACGGCGCGCGCCTCGACGACCAGATCGCGGCGGCGCAGGCGGTGGGATTCCGCTTCCACGCCGCGCGCGGCTCGATGTCGGTGGGCGAAAGCAAGGGCGGCCTGCCGCCCGACCGCGTGGTCGAGGAAGAAGAATTCATTCTGCGCGACTCGCGCCGCCTGATTGAGGAATATCACGACGCGGCGCGCTTCAGCATGCTGCGCGTGGTGCTTGCGCCCTGCTCGCCCTTCTCGGTTTCGCCCGACCTGATGCGCGAAAGTGTCGCGCTGGCGCGCAGCTATGGCGTGCACTCGCACACGCACCTGGCCGAAACGCAGGACGAGCACGCCTACTGCCTGCAAGCCTTTGGGCGCACGCCGGTTGAGCTGGCCGAAGACCTCGGCTGGGTCGGGCCGGATGTGTGGCACGCGCATATGGTCCACCCATCCGGCGCGGAAGTGACGCGCCTGGGCCGCACGCAGACCGGCGTGGCGCACTGTCCGACCTCGAACATGCGCCTGGCCTCGGGCATTGCGCCGCTGCGGGCGCTGCAACGCGCCGGCGCGCGCGTGGGCCGCGCTTACGCCCGAGCAGTTCGAAACCTTCCCCTCGGTCGCGGCGCTGATGGCCTACCTGCGCATGTGCGTGCGCAGCACGATCATCGACTGCGCGCGCGTGCAGCGCAACCAGGATCGGCTGCGCCAGATCGAGGGCGGCATGGCCTGCCACCCGGGCGAAGAGGCGGTCAGCCGGATCGCCTGCGGCGAGCTGTGGAAGCTGCTCGACGCGCTGGTGGACGCGCCGCAGGAGCGAATTGTGCTGCGCGAGGCGGTCATCAACGGCGTGCCGCCGCGCCAGATCCTGACGCAGCACCCAGCGGTTTTTGCCGATATCAACGCGGTCTATGCCGCCAAGCGCAACCTGCTGGAGCGCCTGCGCC
>LJCR01000562.1 GCA_001399705.1 Kouleothrix aurantiaca | reverse complement strand
AGATCGTTCAGGGTGCGCGCAAGCTCTTCGTATTCGAGCTGCACGCCAACACTGTTCTCCGGGCCTTCACAGCTGCCGTTCCACACATCGAGAGGAACCTGCTGGCGATTGCGCCGCCGCCGCATCACATCAATGGTGCGATCGCGGGCGATGCGATACAACCACGCCGAAATCGGCCAGCCGCGATCTTCGTAGCGGTGGATACCTTCCAACATCCGTAGAAACACCTCAGCCTGGAGGTCCTCAGCCAGCTCTGCTTCGCCAAGGCGAAAGTAGATGTAGCGATAGATCGCTGGTGCGTAGCGCTCGTAGATTTGCGTGAACGCACTATGATCACCCTGCTTCGCACGATTAACTAGCTCGGCGTCTGAAACGTTGTGCGACATGGTTTTCTTTCCTGCTGGGCCGCTACGTGGCGGCGCTATTTAAACGACATGTTGTTACTGAGCAGAGTGTAGCAGGCGGGATATACCACAGTATTACCATTTCCTCATTTGAAAACCTGCTCTATTCATTTGGCATACATATGTTCCTGCTGGCTTCCTCACGCCTTACAATCTGTTCCTGTATTCAAGCGACTGCGGTATAATATGGTTGAGGAGAATTGCTATGAATGGATGGAATGAACGCAGCGCAATGGTTCGCCTGCAGCTTGAGCAGCGCGGCATCCAGGATACTCGTGTGCTTGATGCGATGGCACAGGTTCCGCGCCACTTGTTCGTGCCAGAAGAAGCGCGCGACCAGGCATATGGCGACCATGCACTGCCGATACATGAAGGCCAGACCATTTCCCAGCCATATATCGTGGCGCTTATGGCGCAAGCCCTTGCTCTTAGCCCTGGCGAGCGAGTGCTGGAGATCGGCGCCGGCTCGGGCTACGCGGCCGCTGTACTCAGCCTGCTTGCCGGGGAGGTCTATACGATCGAACGCCACCCAACCCTGGCAGAAAGTGCAGCCCGGCGCTTACGCGATTTAGGCTACACGAACGTCCATATTGTCTCTTCAGATGGCACCAAGGGTTTACCAGAATACGCACCATTTGATGGCATTATGGTGTCGGCAGCCGCGCCCTGGGTTCCCCTGCCCCTGCGCGAGCAATTAGGTGAAGGCGGCCGGCTTGTGATACCTGTTGGCGGGCGCCAGGCGCAATTGATGCTGCGGCTCACGCGCACGAATCACCAGTTTCAAACCGAGCGCCTGGGCGAAGTGCGCTTTGTGCCCTTGATTGGCGCACACGCTTGGCAAGATGCCGGCGACCCGCCCGCGCATGATGAGGGTGAATAATTGCCACGGCTGGTGGCGCAGGAATGGGCGAGAGCTGGCATGGTTATGGGGAAGTATGGCGCTCGCGTTTGCGATCTACCAATCCGGTGGGGCGTTGTGGCGGCTGCGCTGGCCAAGCCAGATTGTGTGCTTCGATACGCCTGATACGCTCTTCCTGTGCACGGCGTTTTGGCAGAAGCTGGAGGTAGCTTGCGTGCAAGGCGCGCTCGCCCTGTTTTTGCACGACGGCGCTCACGCACTGGTTGCGCGGGCGCATGGGATCGAATTGTTCGTGGTGCCGGCACGTGGCTGGCGCGCCTGGGCGATACTCGCTGCCGCTGCGGGCGTATATATCGTCGGCCCCACGTTACAATGGCACGCGCCCGCCGCCCGCCGCGAACTGAATCCAGCCATCGCGCTCGCCGGGATTGGGGCCAGCCTTGCCGCTGCGGCGTTCTGGTTCGCAATACTGAGTGACATTATTGTATTCACCGTGGCAGTGCCGCCCTGGTTTCCTTACTTTGGCTATGCGGGCTTTCGCATCAATGCGCTGCTGGGGCTGTCGGGCCTGCTGCCACTCGCAGGATTTGATGGCGAGCACCTGATCCGGGCGCGACCGTATCTGTATGGCTTATTGGCGGGTGCAGCCCTGATCCTGGTATTTGCGCTTGGCAATGAACATGTGCTGCAGTGGCTTCTGCAAGCAATAAACGCCCTATGAAAGTGAGTATTTGTGAATCGAATGTTTCAAATGCCCGATGAGTCGATTTTCAGCGGGCAATCGAATGACAATTTTGAGCTGCTCAAGGCCTGGGCCGGCACAACACTGGCGTACGCCGTGCTGCGCACTGGCGCGGGTAATTTGCTGAGCAGCTCGTTTGTGATGAACCTGCTTGTGTCGGCGGTGGTGTGTGGGCTCGGCTTTGTGCTGCACGAGCTGGCGCACCGCATTGTTGCGCGGAATTATGGTGCCGAGGCGCACTTCGTTGCGAACAACGGCTGGCTTCTTTTATCGATTGTGATCGCATTCGCCGGCTTTTTCATTGCTGCGCCCGGGGCGGTGTGGCACCGTGGCTACCTGACGCCGCGCCAGAGTGGCTTGATCGCGCTGGCCGGGCCGGCAACCAACCTGGTGCTCTCGGCGCTCTTTTTTGTCGCGCTGATGGTGATTTCGATCGCGCAAATTCCGGTTTCATCTATCGTCACGAGTATTTGCATTATCGGCTTCAGCCTGAACGCCTGGCTTGGATTATTTAATATGATTCCGGCTGGGCCGTTCGATGGCGCAAAAGTGCTGAACTGGAGCCCGCTGGTGTTCGGCATCACTGTTGGCATTGGTATTTTGCTCACCTTTGTGCTCAGCAGCCCAAATACTATTCGCACGCTGCTGGGCCTATTTACATAAGGAGCAAGCGATGCGTAAACCCTTAATCGCAGGCAACTGGAAGATGTACAAAACAATCGGCGAAGGGGTGGAACTGGTTGAGGCGCTGCTGCGCGACCTGGGCGATACGAACGACCGCGAAGTGCTGGTGTGCCCGCCTTTTACGGCACTCCACGCCCTTAGCTCGTTGCTGCAGGAAACGCCGATTGCGCTGGGCGCGCAGGATGTATTCTACGAATCGCAAGGGGCATTTACAGGCGCGATTGCGCCAGGCATGCTGACCGATGTGGGCTGCACGTATGCCATTGTGGGCCACAGCGAGCGCCGCCAGATTTTTGGCGAAGGCGACGAGCTGATTAATCGTAAATTGCATGCGGCGCTGGCAGCCGGGTTGCGGCCCATCCTTTGTGTAGGCGAAACCAAGCCGCAGCGCGACGCCGGCACGGCCGAAGCGATTGTGGTTGGCCAGGTGAAGGCCGGGCTGGCTGGGGTCGATGCAGGCGCGTTGCCAAACGTGGTGATTGCGTACGAGCCGGTTTGGGCGATTGGCACAGGCGATACTGCGACTCCTGCCGACGCGCAAAATATGCATGCGACCATCCGGCGCACGCTTGCCGAACTGTACAGCCAGGCAGCCGCTGAAGAAATTCGTATTCAGTATGGT
>LJCR01000560.1 GCA_001399705.1 Kouleothrix aurantiaca | reverse complement strand
GTGCTGTGCAGCGCCGCCGTGGCTTCGTCGCCCGCAACGCCCTCGACGATCACGCTGATGTCGCCCATCGAGCCGCCGATAAAGCCGCGCTGACCCGGCCAGGCCGGCGTCGCGCCCTTGCGCACCACGATCACCTGTTCGCCGCCGTGCTCTTCGCGCCATGCGTAGTTGTGGTGGTTGTGTACTTCGTCGGTTGCTTCCGCGCCAAGGATGCCCAGCACCTGGCTCACCACGAAATCGCGCCCGGCGTAGGCGTAGCGTCCGGCCAGCTCCATGGCTTGCCAGTAGGCTTCGCCCAGGTCGGTGCGTAGCGACAGCACGGTGGCCGGCTGGTCCATATGCTCGCCGGGCGCTTTGTCGTCGAAGGCGCGGCCGGCCGCCAGGTTCAGGAAGCCGCTGGCGGTGCGGTGCCCCAGCCCACGGCTGCCGAAATGCACACCCACCCATAGCCAGCCGTCCTCGTCCTCGAACAGGTCGACGTAATGGTTGCCCGAGCCGACCGTGCCGAGCTGCTCGCGGGCCTGCTGCCGGAGCTTGCCAAGCTGCGGAATATCGCGCCACGCCGTGTCGTCGAACAGGGCGTGATCGCGCGCCTTGCCGCTGGTCTGGCCCACGCCAAATACGACCGTGCGCGCAATCTGGTCCATGATCTTGGCGATCTGCGGGCGCACGTCGGCGGCGCGCAGGTTGGTGCGCGCGGCTTTGTTGCCGCAGTTATGTACCACCACGCCCTGCGCGAAAAATGCCTCAGCGGCGTCGCCCGTGACAATATCGTACACAGGCAACTCTGGCCCGGCCTGCACCGACGCGACACTTACCCAGCAGATTTCTTCGCTGCTGTGGGGCGTGAGCGTAGTGCCGACCGGCCGGCGCGGTGTGCCGCGCTCGTCGTACATCGCGTGGTACACGAATCCTG
Organism: Kouleothrix aurantiaca; assembly: GCA_001399705.1. Classification (GTDB taxonomy): domain Bacteria; phylum Chloroflexota; class Chloroflexia; order Chloroflexales; family Roseiflexaceae; genus Kouleothrix; species Kouleothrix aurantiaca. The sequence continues at coordinate 2,396 of LJCR01000560.1, read as the reverse complement.
GCGCAACGTCGTATTCCGCTGCAACCGTTTCGATAATCTCGCGCCAGGGCATGCCCTGCGCCTTGAGCGCCCGAGCGGCATCGCGGGCGGCCGTGCGCGCCTGCACAAGCGCGCCGCGCTGCCAGAGCACGCTGGCCGCCGCAGCGCCGCGAACGCGCTTGGCGTGGGCGTAGCAGAAGCCAACTTCGCCAAGAAAACGCAGCTGCGCAGCTTCGCCGCCCAGAAGTTGCAGCACATAGTCCTGGCGCACACCGCGCCCCGGCCCGCTTGGCGCAACGGAAGTTGAGAAGCCAAGCGACTCAAATAGTCGAGCGATGAACTGAATGGCATGCTGGTTCTCGCCGGCCTGCTTGAGCTGAAGATTTGGCATCTGCGCGCGAAGGAGGCGCGGCGTCATCATTTCCGCGCTGCAAAAGGCCGAAAGAAACTGCGCGCGCAGCCACGGCGCCAGCACGAACAGCCAGGGCATTGGCGCGGCGGGCCATTCCTTCTTGCCCACGGGCGAGCCGAGCACCGCAAACAGCGCATGCAGCGCGCGCGAGTTGACGCGCACCAGCAGCTCGGCCTGGCGTTGCGGGTGGCGTTCGCGGCGATACAGGAGCGCCTGAAAGCCCAGGCGCGCAAAATCGCCAATGATATCGGCGGCATCGACGGGGCTGGTTGTGTAAATGGCGATATGCTTGCCATCCTTCGAAAGGTGCCCGTCGCCGCTGATGTAGCCAAGCAGGCGCACCACAATCGGGAACAGCGCGCCGTCGGTGGCAAGCGGGTAGAGGCCGTGGCGAGCCAGCGCGGCGGCATGCTCGGGCGCGAGCGCAGGCGCAAGATCGCCAGTCTGCGGCTCGAAGGGCAGGCCAACAAATGGCGCGCATGCTACGACATCGCCGCTGTGGAGCTGCCCAGCTGGCTTCCAGCCTGCCAGCGTGCGCACATGATGGTCGGCAGTGGCGCGCAGCACGCGGCCATTCGCCAGCGTGATAGCAAGCGTTGGCTTGACACCACGCGCAATTGCGCCTAACGATGGCTCGACCAGGCGCACGCGGCCGCCATCCCAGCAGGTGATTGTGTGCTGGGCCGCAACCTGCTCGATCGGCAGGGTGTAGCCGTCGCGAGTTGTGACGAGCGTGCCCGCCGCGAGGCACGAAATATCGTAGCCCACGCCGCTGGGGCTTACCGCCTCGCGGTAGGCGATCACGCCGCCAATCGGCATGCTGTAGCCCTTGTGGCCATCGGCCATGAGCGCGGCGCCGGCCACCTCAGCGTCGGCCGCGCAGCGCGCGATCTGCGCCAGGGTGGCGTCGTCGTGCTCGCCCCAGACCGGGATGCCCTTAACGTAGGTAAACATCGGCGCCCTCCATTTCGCGCAGGGTTTCGCGTGCGATGTAGATGATTTCCTCAAGCCAGGCGCGCAGCTCGGCGCGCGGCAGGGTGGTGGCGTCGGCAAGCCGACCCGCCGAAGCGTAGTCGTGCAGCAGGTCGAGCCGCAGGGTCAGCTCCTCCATTCCTTCGGCGCTGTAGTCGCGGCGGATGCGCTCGGTTAGGGCCGGCGTCGGAACGCTCATGGTGGCACCTCTTCTGGTTGGCAAATAGGGCAGCAGGGTGGGCAAACAAAAAGCGTGAAGCTCGCGCTTCACGCCGCAGAGAGAGCTAATGTGTCGAATGAGTATTAGCCATATCCCTCTGCGGCGACGCGTATGCCCTGCTCACGCGGATCATTCTCGCCTTTCACAATCCACGCGCAACCGAGCATACCCACGCATTCGGTGGCGGGTAACTGGGCGATATGGACTGTGGCGGAATGATACGGCGCGCATGGCTATTTCCTGATGTCGAGCGTGGTTTCTTCAAGCATCGCCAGAATGCTTGAGCCTTTGATGAAAATCCGGCGAATACTGTCGGGACGGCTGGCAACGAGCTGGCCCGATGCGATCAGGCGCTTGATCGTGCTCAGGCTGACGCCCAGCACGTCGGCGGCCTCTTCACGGGAATACACCGTGTCGGGATGAATTGGTTCGCGTTTCATAAACCCACCTGCTGCTTATACATCCCTGAGAGTGTAGCACGGTGCTTTGCGGTTGTCAAGGGTTCATTTCTCGGGCGCGTGCTGGCGCAGCGCCTCGAACACGGCCGCAAAGTCGTCGTTGGCATAGCCCAGGTTGATGGCGATGCGATACAGCTCGCGCGCGGCGGCAAGCGTGGGCATTGGCACGCTGTGCTCGTCGGCGGCGCGCAGGGCGTAGGTGGCGTCCTTGTGCATCCAGCGCAGCGCGAAGTTTGTGTCGGCGTAGTTGTGGGCCAGCATGAAACCGATCTTGCCCTGCACGATTGGGCTGCCCGGCGCGCCGCCGCGAATCAATGCCCCAACCTGCTCCATATCCAGCCCGGCGCGCTCGGCC
>LJCR01000056.1 GCA_001399705.1 Kouleothrix aurantiaca | reverse complement strand
GGTCAAGCGCAGGGGCGGTAGGGTTGCTATGTTGCCACTCAATTACCGTGCATGTGAGGCGCTCGCCGCCTATCTGCGGGTACGGCCCGACGTGGGCTGTTCTGAGTTATGGATATCGAGGAATCGCCGGCCGTTAACAACACGAGAAATCCAGAAAAAGGTCAGAAAGTATCTCGACAAAGCGGGTATCCACGAAGGTTCACCGATGACGCTGCGCCACACCTACGGCACGCATCATGCGCTCAAAGGAACCGACCTGAAAGTTTTACAGAACAACATGGGTATTACCAATGCAAACCTCTACTCCCGTCTCGCCGGCAAAGAGCAGCGCCGAGCTGCGCAGCGCAATGCGTTGGAATGAGGTTTTCCGAACTACTGAGTATATAGTTTTAGTTCTGGCATCGGGTAATCCTTAAGATTCTTTGTCGCAAAATGAAACCCCTTAGTTATCGCAGTCGCCGCAATCGTTGTGTCGATTGTTTTCAGCTTCCTTTGATGATTATGTTTATAATCGTAACGCAATCTGCCGGATAATTCGGCCACCTCTTTAGTAACAGGTAAGACGGAAAAAAGGTCATAGAGAAGCGGCAGGTAAACCTTGCTTTCTTTCTCACTCCAACCGGCGCATATTTCAGTAATGGAAAGAACCGATATAACAACGTCGTTCCCTTCCTTCAAAAACTCTTTTACCAGACCTTGACCGGGCTCTACTTTATTAAAGAAATCAATTAGGATATCACTGTCAATCAGATAGGTCATATACCGAGGCGATTGGCCCGCTCTTCATTCTCTGATCGCAATTCGCTGATAAACGTCGCACTGTCCTTGATATGTGGTAGCGCTGGCGGCAACTTCTCTAATGCCTTCAATGCCTGTTCGCGCCGCAGCCGCGCCATCTTCTCTTCTACAGCCTCGGCTATAAACTTACTCTTTCCTGTGGTAGATACCTCTTTTCGCAGGGCTTTGACCAAGCTCTTCGGCATAGTTATGTTCAGACGCACTCGTTCTCTTGTCGGTGTATTTGGCATACACACGATTGTACACGTTTCATCAAATTAGAACAAGCTTTCGCATAGCCCAATAATGGTTATTTGGTTCTGTAAGGCCAAATATCTACTTGCTAGCGGAAAATATTTGCGTTACTCTGATTTGCAGATAACAAAAAAAGAGGTTGCCTTACCTCTCAAAATGTAACAAGCATTCGTGAGAAGAAAAACAACCTCGAAAAATTAAATAAGTCTCGCCAAAGACTAAAGAACGAGCCGGCCAAATGACTGGAAAGGCCCTTTTATGAGATACGAACCAGTCCAAACTTATGTCTAAAATACCAAGCCCCAAAGCCAATGTCAATGACCTAGAACCGTCTCAGCTAGAGCCATTGGAGCCAAACACATTAATTATTGATAACCCTGCTCTTCGCCGAGGCTTCACGGCTGTCCCAAATTACATCCTTTCCAATCCTTCTGTATCGTTTGGTGCTCGACTAACATACTCGCTTTTATTGAGCTATGCGTGGAAGCAAAATAGTTGTTTCCCTGGCCAAGACAAACTTTCCAGTGATCTAGGTGTAAACAAACGAAGCGTGGTTAGATATCTTCAAGAGTTAGAAGATTTAGGTTTCATAAAAGCAAAAAGGCGCGGCTTAGGGCAAACGAACGTATACCATATTCTTGACGTTGACCCGGACAAGATTTTCAATCAGGCTAGAAGTGACAATTCTTCATCTCCAGAAGTGACACCAGTGTCACATCAGGAAGTGACGCCAGTGTCACCACATAATAAGGATCAAGAAGATTCAGAAGAGAACAACAACAGTAGCGGCGGTGCTAACGCACCACTTGGTGTTGTAGAGCTTTTAAAAATGAAGGGAATTCCGGAAAAGATCTCACAGCGCCTCGCAAGTCGATACAACAGACAGCGAGTTGAGCAAAAAGCTGATTATTACGACTTTGAGGAAGAGATAAACCCAGGCAAAATCAAGAACCCACCTGGCTACATTCGCCGTGCAATCGAAGAGGACTGGGGTCCACCAGCCGGCTATAAACCCAAAGAGCAGCGCGAAGCAGAGCAGGCAGAGAAGGAACGACGCCGGCTCCAGGTTGAGCAAGCCGGTGCAGCTCCAGCACGCTCGTGGCTGGATTGGATTGTCGAAACTCACCAAGCGCCAGACGAGCTGGTGAACCTGACAAACAAGCTCGAAGAGGTGATTAGGGAGGAGCAACCGCCCGAGGTATATTCAACTGTTGCCAGTGCGATGTTGATTGTTGATGCAGAAGGAGACCAAGTTAAGATTGCGCTGGCATCAAAGTCAGCACGATCTGCGCTATCGGCACGGGCTGATGAGGTGGGGGCCGTGCTTACAAGTTTACTTGGCCGTCCGGTCGAAGTCGCCTTTCAGGTGATAGAGAAGCCATTTGATGCGCTTTAACAGCTTGTAAAAACGAATGCGGTTCACGGGATTATGTTCAACTTTCGAGCGCCTGTGTCCGATGTGCTTAACTTGTGGAGGTATTGTTCGGACTCTCACTTTCCAGCGCGCTTTGGATAATCACATCCAGCAGAACCATCCGACCTGATTTTACGTCCTCCTCATTGACCTCAACCTCGTCACAGTCAGGATTTATCGGCAGCTCGAAGCTCATAATCCACCAGCGGTCTATTTTCGTGAGAAGCCGCAGAATGGCGCGCAGGTAATGAATGTTCACCTCTTTGTCGATATCAATGAGGAAGCTGGCCAATTCATGCGCAATTTCGTTGCGGTGCCGCCGCAGAACCTGGATTTCGTCGAACTCAGCTTGAGTGATGATATCGTTTCTCAGATGCCACAAGCACGATGCTTGAAATTCATCTTTGTGTAGGCTTCGAACTTCATCCTTGTACTTTTTGCCAGGCTCGAAGCCCTCACTTGTGAAGTCGGTAAAGAACGATTTTGGCTGGTCAATGACAGCTCCCTTTAGAATTTCGTACGCCGACAGATAAAGGGATGCAACGATAAGGTTGCGTTTCAGGGTATCAGGCGTCAGTAGCTTTTCGACGCTGAGCGTAAATTTGTTTTTTGGCTCGCTACTCATATCCCTGTTCCCTTATTGCCAGTCGCCGGCCATGCTGCGGAGGTCTGCTTCATAATCCTGCTTATGCTCTAGTTGAACTGCAACACCGTCAGCGGCGCCGTCAAGGAAGTTAGCAGTCTTTTCCATCACCTCGGCGAGATTGCGGAGATTGATATATCGCATATCAGCGGGCAGGTAGCGATTCTCTTTCTTATCAGTCGGATACCTGAAGGTGAAAGATTTCGGGTCGATGTCGCAGAACTGCTTGATGACACTATCGATGACCTGTATCGCCTGTGCCTCTTGACCTGGCCATACGTGTTCTAAAACAGTCTTGCACTCGGCCCAGAACTTATCGATTTCATGTCCGTGAGGATATTCGACGGGCTGGTCGAAGAGGGCTCGACCGTCCCGGATCAAGCTCTTCATTCTGAGTTCGAGATATTGTCGATACAGAAAGACAATTGGGAATACCAGAAAATCTTGGTCATGCGCGCCGTTGATGATGCGATCAACCAACGCATCCGCGCCGAGCTTGTACCCGCGAACGTACAGCTCCATGCCATCGGGCGTCCAGTTGACACAAGCGTTATTGTGCCAGTCCTTGCCATAAATAAAAAGCTCATCACCTGGCTCGGGCCATGCTATCTTGCTTGTGAAGTAATCCGGTATGTCGTCGCTCATTTGTTTTCCTTTCACAGAGCTTATTGTGCGCTGCTTATGGAGTATGCGAAATGATACAACTACATTGGTCTTTCCGCCAGAGTATACTGAAAGGTTAGGCCGGCCAGTAGCTCCCTGGTCAATGCAACTAGGACTATAACATGTATCGAGATAATCATCTTTTACCGAGCGAGTCTGAACACATAAAACATCAGCTCTTCGGTGCCTTTATCTCGTGGGACTGGTCTCCCGCTGTGGCGGTGGAGAATGCGAGGGCCAGCACACGTACGCTCTGCCGCTAACGGTCGGCCTAACGAAGACCATGAGCTATCGACGTTATACGTGCATTGTGATTCAGCGAGAAGATGGTCAATGGGTTGCATTTTTTCCAGCGCTTCCCGATGTTCCAGTGATGGTCGCAGAGAGTAGACGCAAGGCAAAGAAATTTTCATTCCGGGCGCTCATCTCATACTTGCTCAAATTTCACCGGGCAGGTAAAGACATTCCGAAAGACACCTCGAAGACCTATAAGCATCAAGTCGATCTTCATCGATTAGAACATTACCCTACCCTAGAATCAGAGACTATTCCGTCTGAAATTCGCTAATGCTGTTCGTGTCAGAGTACGTGTCACCCGCAACACGAAGAGAGAAGAGCGCCTTCGGCGCGGGGCAGGGGGGGTGTCGGCCTTTGGAGCCTCTGGTTTGTCGCATATCAAAGCCTCAGAGTTACTCTACGAGCAACTTGGGTACAAAATGTACCCACATTGGTCGCTACCCGCTTTCCAATGCTGATTCTTCTCATTGCGCCTGCACCATCTCCAAAGCCCGACCGCCGGAGTCGTCGCGCTTGCTGCGTTGTGCCATTCACTGTATACTATTGGATTCCTGGGGGAGTCCCGTTCAATAGATGCTATACGTGGCCCACCGCAAGCGGTTCGCGCGACGCGAACTTCCGACGACTCCGGCGGTCGGCCTACGGCCGACACCCCCCCTGCTAGCGGAACGCCGCTGCGGCGGCGACCTATATTTTGTCGCCTTCGGCGACGGATTACGGAGAAATGCTATGCCCAAGAAACAACGCCTTCCTTTTGACAAGCGGGTGAAGAAGCCACCGGCGATGCGCCTCACATCAAGAGATTTCCAGGTGGTCGAAGCGGTTTATAGTATGCGATTTTTACGCAGAGACCAAATAGAACGGCTCTTTTTCAAGGGCCGGAACATGGCGAACTATCGCCTGCAACGACTCTACCAACATGGTTTTCTCAATCGAATTTATATCCCTGAGGACATACGGTACAACGCTCGAAATACCCAGGCGATGTACTGCCTTGACGAAGCTGGAGCTGACTTGTTGGCGCGGGAGGCTGGCATACCACGAGAAAACATTCGGTGGCATACTGACCGGAATAAAGTTCGTGAATTTTTTATCGAGCATTTGCTGAAAATCAATGATGTGCGCATTGGACTTACGCTGGCCGCCAAGGCGCGCGGAGACCGCATAGTGAAATGGGTACCGGATTGGGAGCTGAAAGAATATAACGAGCACGTTGAAGACCCTGAGACCGGTCGAGTCTATCCCGTTTTTCCTGATGCTTACTTTGTGTATGAACGTAGCGATACGGGGAAGACAGGTCATTTCTTTTTAGAGCTTGACCGTGGCACCATGGAAAATCGACGCTTCGCCGTAAAGATCAAAGCCTACATGCTTTATTTTGACGAGAATGGTCATGAGCCAAGCAAATTCTATCAGCGGTATAGCACACATAGTATACGAGTGCTGACTGTCGTACCGAGCCAGCGGCGGTTGCGTAATCTGAAAACTACCACAGAGCAGGTAGGCGGGGCCAGACGCTTTTGGTTTTGTGATTATGCTGCTCTCGCACCAGAGCACATTCTTGAGCCAGTGTGGGAAGTTGCGGGAGAGGATGAACCTGCCAGTCTAATCGGTCGATAAAATCTCTAGCAATCTTCTAGCACTAAGGTATTGCACATTGGGTTTTCATGTTATAGGCTATATAGTGGAAGGGCCTGTAAATCGGCATAGGAATGATACGGTTTGCGGGTATTGGCCTAGGGCCAATTAAGACGGCCCGGAGGGCCGTGCGTATTCGGCTCAAATTCGTGCAGGCGTCACGATAGAGCCATAATCGAAAACGGTTTCGCGCAGCTGGTGCGCGGTTTGGACGGTGGCTCAGCACGATGTGCTGGGCTGTTCTCTCGCTAGGAGCGGGAGAGCGAACCTGCTTGTATGCAGGTTTGGCCGGTTCCAAACCGCGCTTTTTTGTTGGTCTGAAATAAAGGAGTAAACCGAGTGAAACGCCCAAAGAATACACCCATTCAGGACTGGCCGCTTGTCCCACTGACATATGAACAATCGACAGAGGCCAAGCTGGCAAACTCAGTCATTGTAATCGGACGAACACACGTGCAACGACGCAGAGTCCGACTCGTCGTTGATGGCGACAACTTGTTCCTGTCACGCCCTCGCGGAGTCTGGATTAATCACTCAGTGCTGTTCCCTTTTGCCCGGAGCTTTGGTGAACTGGTGGAAGCTGTGCTCTATCTCAGTGCTGATCCGCATAATCAGCCTAAGCAGGGGTATATCAAAGCGATGAGGCGCTTGGGCTTCACTGTTATTCCGCGACCGCATGTTACACGACATGATGGTGCTCACAAGTCCGATGTTGACGCCAAACTATCCTGGGACATGGCCAAATCGGCGCTTCGGAACGAGATGGACTTGGTTATTCTAGTATCTGGTGATTACAGCTTCTACGCTAATCTGGAGGATTTGCAGGCGTGGAATATTGAGGTCTACGTGATAGGCCACGAAGGTCATACCTCACTTAACCTACAGCGACGTGCTAATCGATTCTGGTTTGCACACGAAATCGAGGGACTGCTGACCAAAGAGCGACCCAACAGGAAATCGTCTACCTCAACACCACAAGCTGATTCAGTAGGGGGCGATGTATTCGCTGCTCTCGCCTCGTATCGAACGCCCGAGGAGGAGTTACTCGCTTCGCTGTTAGAAATTGAACTAGGTCTTTGAGGGCTGTACTGATTGAAGAGGGACGGTGCGAACACCGTCCCATTGTTTCTGAGAAGTTGCGTCCTGACTCAGAACCGAGGGAGTGGAAAGATTCGGCCGAGTTCCGGCCAGACCCTTGTGCCTATGAGTGCAAGCACCAGATAGACCACACAGGCCACGCTCATCATTATCAACCGATACCGCCATCGATAGTTCATCCAGAGGATGAAAATGGGCTGACTGATGTGCCGATACGTCCAATCAGAGAGTCGAATGTTCAAGACTCTCAGCAGGTGCGCCATATTTTCCGGTCTACCGTCAGGTGCCATCTTGATGTGACAGATAGCACATATCTGCCATTTGGCATTCGGTGCGATCGCGCCGCACCACCGACATTGTTTGACACACCCAGGAGTATGTCGCTTCCGTCGTGCAAAAAGCATGGTTGCCCTCCTTGCGGATATCCGCACCACAAGCCGATGCCTTATGGTGGCAAGCGGAAAACCATGCCATCTGTTCAAACTATGAGTCTATTGTACTGTTTTGATGCAACTGGAGAGAAGAAATGAAAATTACCTGCCCGAAATGTCAGACTGAAAATTCGCAAGAAGCTGAGCACTGCCAAAATTGCGGCACTTTCATGGGAAAGCGGGAATCAACGGTTGTGGAGTTTCTTTCACCAAAATATCCAAAGACGTTCATTATTCGCGATGAGGCGCACCGCGCGAAACTTGTGCGCGGCAGCCTACTGTTTCTATTCACGTTTTACACATTGGGTTTTGTGACCTACTGGCTCGCATTTACGCCGCGCAGTGAAGCTGAAGAATTGCCTTCACCCGTTGCGAACCTAACAGCCTCGCAAGCCGCTGAAATCGCCACCCCAACGCAGGTGATTGCGACGACGGTGATCAGCGCCACCTTGACACCGCTCCCCACCAACACCCCACAGCCGACATATCTGCCGGCAGCAACCGCAGTGCCACAGCCAACTGTTACTCCTATCCCGACCGCCATGCCGGTGCCCACGGCTACGCCTGTTTCGACCACAGCGCCAGGCACCATACTAGAACCCGGCCAGACGTGGTATGAGGACGGATTAGCAATCACGCTAAACGCCAATCCGCCGACCGGTGATAAGCTGAGCATTGACCTGGTTGTCGAAAATCAAGCAGCAGGGGCACAGCCCATTGTCAGCGCGATTGACCCAGCAATGGTGCGACTTACCGCTAACACCGGAGAGAGCGTGACCATAGTGCCGTTCGTGCAACACAGTGTTCGCACAGGAAGTGGCTTTACTCGGGCCACGAACGTGACGCTGGCACAGGGTGATCGTTTTGTGCTTGCGCAGGGCGGATTTTTCAAGTTCGATTTCGCCGATCCGAATGTAACCTCTGTCACGATTGAGGTAGTCAATTTTGCGCGGATTGAGCGCGCGGCCTGGCGCGTTGTAATACCACGCTAGGAGGTTTTCATTGGCACGATATTGCACAACCTGCGGCCGGGAAAGCGCAAGCGATATGGCCAAGCGCTGCACAAAGTGCGGGGCTGTTTTGCCGCTGACCACGGCGCTCACACAATCAATCTCAATCGAGGAGGAACCGCCGAGCTTAGGATTTCTCGCCACCGATCTGGCCCGCATCGAACACGAATGGAAGAAAAACCGCGAACTGCTACGGCACCGTGATTTTTTCTGGAACATTCTTGGACGAGATATATCCGAGTATCAGGTACACCAGACCATAAAACGTATGCAGACTGAGCTGGAGCTGATGGACGAGCAGACCTACAAAAAGCTGCATGCCCTGAAGCGCCAACATACCGTCGAGCAGGCGCGCTCACATGCCAGCTTATCTCTCACCAATGAAGAAGTTGGGCTAGCACTCGGTATCGCCGAGCGCCGAGTATTCGATGTGCAACGCATCGTCAATGGTCTTATGGTGAGTGATGAGACACGCGAGCATCTGGCGACGTTTCTGATCGAAGAGGTTGTGCTCAAGCCGCTTCAGAATGCTCTGAAGCGCGGAAGGGAGGGTGCTGAGTTTGATGTGATGGAAGAGCTCCGCAAACTATTAGGGGAGCGCGTAGCACAACAAACCTCCACCGAGGAGTATGAGCCGTGACCGATGTACTTGATTTAGCCTATGGTGGCGAAGGTGTTCTGGGCCGAGATGTGAAAACAAATCGGCCCGTGCGCCTGCGCGAGCCTTTCAGGAGTACCTACGTTATTGGAGCCCACGGCACTGGCAAAAGCACCCTACTTTCCAATATGATCAGCGC
>LJCR01000559.1 GCA_001399705.1 Kouleothrix aurantiaca | reverse complement strand
CCATCGCGGCCGAGGCCGCCCCGGCGGCGCGCACGCTGGGCGGCCAGCTGCGCCTTGAATATACCAACCGCGACAGCGCGGCGCTCGACCGGCTGTACTTCCACCTGTACCCGAACCTGCCTGATTTCGGCGGGCGGCTCGACGTGCGGAACGTCGCGGTGGACGGCGCGCCGGCCGAGGTGGTGTACGAAACCAGGCGCTACCTGCTGCGCGTGAACCTGCCGCAGCCCACCACGGTTGCGCCCAGCGCGCCGCCGCCCGATGCCTCGCCGCGCCCCGCCGCCGACCCGCGCTTCATCGAGTCGCTCCACGAGCCGGGCGGCAGCATGCGCCTCAACTCCGACATGTATATCGAGCGCGACGCCGACCGCCGCCTGCAGCGCGAGATGAGCAAGCCCGAAGGCACGACCATCACCATTCGCGCGCCGCGCCAGGCCGGCAAAACCTCGCTGCTGATGCGCGGCATCTCGCAGGCGCAGAAGGCCGGCAGCAAGATCGTCCGCATCGACATGCAGGCGCTTGATGAGCGCGTGACGCAAAACCTCGATTCGTGCCTGCGCTACCTCGCCGAGCTGATCTTCCGCAGCCTGCGCCTCGATACCACGCTGGTTGAGCAGGGCTGGAAAAGCTCGCTCGGCGCGCCCGACAAAACGACCTACCTGATGGAAGACCACGTCCTTCCGCTCGGCACGAACATCGTGCTGGCGATCGACGAAGCCGACCGCCTGCTGAGCACGTCGTTCCACGACACATTCTTTGGCCTGCTGCGCTTCTGGCACAACAACCGCGCCATGAGCGAAGATTGGGACCGCCTCGACATCCTGATGGTGATCTCGACCGAGCCGCACCTGCTGATCAGCGACGTCAGCCAGTCGCCATTTAATGTGGGAACCAAGCTGGTGCTGCCCGATTTCACGGCGGCGCAGGTGGCCGAGCTGAACGGGCGCTACCGCTCGCCGCTGACCGACACGGAGCTGCCCGAGATGCTTGCCCTGCTCGGCGGGCATCCCTACCTGAGCAACCGCGCGCTCTACACCATCCTGAACGAGCAGGTGACGTGGCAACAACTGAGCGCCAACGCCACCAGCCCACAAAGCCCGTTCTACGACCACCTGAAGCGCTTCTTATGGATGCTGCGCGACAAGCCCGACTTGGTCGAAGCCCTGCGTGAGATCATCGCGCGCGGCCGCTGCCCCGACGAAGTAGCCTTTTACCGCCTGATGCAGGCTGGTCTGATCCAGGGTGCCGACAGCCAGTCGTGCGCCTGCCGCTGCACCTTGTACGAGCGATATTTGAAGGACAAGCTGCAATGACTGCTGAAATGCGCGCGGTCGATTTTTTCAAGGCCGGCGGTACGCTCCACCAGAACGCGCCATCGTACATCACGCGCCCAGCCGACACCGAGCTGTTCAACAAGGCGCTCGCCGGCCAGTTCTGCTATGTGCTCACCTCGCGCCAGCGCGGCAAATCCAGCCTGATGATCCGCACCGCCGGCCGGCTCCGTCGCGCCGGCGTGCGTGTGTCGATCATCGACCTGAGCGGCCTGGGCACGCAGGTGACGCAGGAGCAGTGGTACCTCGGCATGATCGCGCGCATTGCCAACGACCTGCGCATTCGCATGGATGTCGAGCAGTGGTGGCGTGAACACGGCACCGGCGGGCCGATCCAGCGCTTCACCGATTTCCTGCACGACGTGGTGCTCAAGCAGGTCGAAGAGCGCGTGGTGGTTTTTCTCGACGAGATCGACTCGACGCTCAAGCTCGACTTCACCGACGACTTTTTCGCCGCCATTCGCGTGATGTACAACGCCCGCGCCAGCGACCCCGAGTACGACCGGCTGACCTTTGTGCTGCTTGGCGTCGCCACGCCCACCGACCTGGTGAAAGATCCCAAGCGCACGCCCTTCAACATCGGCCAGCGCATCGAGCTGCCCGAGCTGAACCGCACCGACGCGACGCCGCTTGAGGAAGGGTTAGGCGCGCGCTTTCCCGAGCGCGGCGCGCCCATCCTCGACCGAATTTTCCACTGGACCAACGGCCACCCCTACCTCACGCAGCGCATCTGCCTGGAAGTGGCCGAGGCGCCCGACGGCACCATGAGCGACGACGAGCTGGATGCGATTGTCGAGCGGCTGTTTCTTTCCGACGAGGCGCGTAAAAAAGAAAACAACCTCAATTATGTCGATAGCGCAATCAAGGCCATCCCCGATCGCCGCCCGCTGATGAAGCTGTATCGGCGCATTTTCGGCGGCGAAAACGTGCCCGAAGACAAGCGCGACCCGGCCCAGGAACGCCTGCGCCTGGTGGGCCTGATCCGCGCCGAGGACGGCGTATTAAGTGTACGGAACCGTATCTACAAGCAGGTTTTCGACCAGCCGTGGATCCAGCAGAACACGCCGCGCAACAGCGCCAAGCTCGTCTCGATCATGGCCTCGCTGGTGGTGGTGCTTGCGCTGGCGCTGGTAGCCTTCACGCTGTACCAGAACCAGCAGCAAAAACTCGCAGCCGCGCAGCAAACCTACGGCACCGGCTTTGCCACCAGCAGCGGCGCCGTGCTCAAGCTCAATAATCTGGCCCTGCTCTGCAATGCCGACGCAGGCACCGCGCGCGACCTGTTTTATGGCAAGCAGGTGGGGAAATTACCGCTCACCACCGCTGCACAGCGCGCCGACCTGTTCGACCAGCTCAAAGACAGCAGCATCGCCGCAGACCTGAAAGTTGCCATCCCGTGCTTGCAGCCGCAATCGCAGATTCCTGCCGCCGAGCGCAACCAGCTGCTGCCTGCAATGCAGGGTGCTGCCTGCCGCGCCGGCCTCAAGGACGAGCAGCAGGTGATCGACGCGCTTGGTACGTTCAGCTGTCCTGCCTAACAGAACAGCGAGAGTCTGCCCACCACGGAGGCGCAGCGACACGGAGAAACAGATAAAAATGATTCTACAGGACTATGTCAAAGTTGGAATTAAGAACGAGAACTATCTACAGAGTCCGCAGATATAGTGTCTATAATCTGCGAAATCTGCTAATCTGCGGATGACTTTTGGGACTTTGACTGGCACTGACTGACTTCTGATTTCTGACTCCTGCTAAAAGGCCAAGCCATGAGCGAGCCGAACGATTTCTTTGTGGTTGGCGGCACCCTGCGCGTGCAATCATCTTCCTACGTCACGCGCCCAGCCGACCAGGAGCTGTATAGCCACGTCAAGGCTGGCGAGTTCTGCTATGTGCTCACCTCGCGCCAGATGGGCAAATCCAGCCTCATGGTCCGCACCGCCCGCCGGCTCGAAGCCGAAGGCGTCCGCACCGTCATTATCGACCTGACCAGCAT
>LJCR01000558.1 GCA_001399705.1 Kouleothrix aurantiaca | reverse complement strand
CACCCAACCAGTCTGCCCAGCTCCATCCTCTACCTTTACCCACGCATCATCCCGAGCAAGCAGCTTTAGCCGCCGGCCCGCGTCGAGCACACCGATCTTTTCATAGGCGCGGCCGGGGCCGGCGCGCAGATTTGTTTCGCTCTCACGCACTGTGCCAGCCGCCACCGCCTGAAGCTGTGCAATACCCGTTTCACCACCCACGCGCGAAAGAAGCTCTTCTGGGTATGTTTGCGAGCCATTTGGAATAAAAAGTTCCTGGCCGGCAAATAACGGAGCACCCGACTGAATGCCATTAGCCTTAAACAGCGTAATTGCTTGCGGGCGCACACGAAAACGCTCGGCGATAGACTGAAGCGTATCGCCTTCCACAACAATATATGGCACACCCTCCAGGCGTGGAATACGTAACTCTTGACCAGCAGCAAAAACATTTTCGCTCGCTAAGTCGTTTGCCCAGAACAGTGCTGCGACGCTGATATGATACTGCGCAGCAATCTGCCCAAGCGTTTCGCCATCAGCTACCACATGGCTTTCAGTGTAGGCTGGCGCAAAAGCCGCATCGAGCTGCCGGGCCTCGGGCGCCTGCTCAAGTGCGTATGCCGGGCCAGATTCCTGGTTCACCGTGCGCTGCAAGGAAAAATCACTGGCAGCCTCGCTGCGCACACGCGAGGCCATCACGAGCTGGCCATACACCAGCTCAGGGCCAATCTGCGCAACCAGCAGCGCAAGCACCACAATTGTTGCCGTCACTACGTGCGCGGCAAGCCGAAAAGGTGCCACACCTGGGCGGCGCACAGCCAGGCGGGTTCGTAAAGACGAGCGCGGGGTTTCGGTAGCTGGAGGGGAGGCAGCCCCGGAAAGGATTGAGCGGGCGGCAGACATAGCCCGCCGTGATGAAGTGGAACCTGGCGCTACTGCAGAAACACACTGAATAATCCACGTATTCCAGAACCACTCGGTCTGGGAAAATACGCGTATATTTGGGAGTTGGTCTGGACGCTTGCCAGATGTCGGGCGACGTTGGGAGCGTGCTCGCCGCACCCGCACCGCCCGCGCTGGTTGAGCCATATCCTGCGCTCACTCACACCGCATACTACTGGCATCGCGGCCAGGTACACTGTAGACACAAAAGCGCTTGACATAAAGCTGAGAGAATCAGCACATGCGCCATTGAAACGTTATTCCTTGCCGTCGGCAAAGATAATACCATGCGCACCTTTTGTCAAACGAATTGCATATTTCAGGGGTATTTTTCATGAGAACAATGATGAATCTCCCAGAATAGAGGCGCGGCATTTTCTACGCCTTACACATTTCGCAAGTGCCACGTTCATCCACAATTTGCAGTCCCAAAACACGGCCGCACTGCACCTGATGGCTGGCAATATGCGGAAGGCCCAATCGGTCGCACGACTATATAATTCTTGACGTACCCTTTCCGGGCGTGTTACTATTACGGGTGCAATGCGGTTGTTCAGCCTTACATCCCCCAAAAGTAGGGAGACGCACCGGCTGTTACCTGCGCGCTTCCCGCGGAAAGGCCGATTTTCATGATTCGTGTAACTGTTGACAGTATCCGCGTGAGCCTGCTGACTCAACATCGTGTAGTAGTACTGCGCGAAGCTGATAGCCGGAAATATATTCCCATCTGGATCGGCGCATTTGAGGCCGATGCTATCGCGCTTGCGCTGCAAGGCCACGAGCCACAGCGCCCCATGACACACGACCTTCTTAAGACGGTATTTGGCGATTTGGGCGCGGCCATCAGCCACATTATCGTGAACGACATTCACGATAGTACATTTTACGCTCGTATTATCGTCGAACAGGCTGGCCACACCCTAGAAATCGATGCACGCCCAAGCGACGCGATTGCCCTGGCTGTGCGCACTGAGGTGCCAATTTTCGTTGAACAGCACGTCTTGGATCAGGCTGGCGTGCCGCTCGATGAGGAAGAAAACACGACAGCCGACGAAGAGCCAGCCCCGGCCGAGGAGCCCGAAAAAGAAACGACCGACGAAGGGCTCAACCTCTTCCGTGATTTTATTAATACGCTCGACCTTGACGAGGACGAGGGCGGCAAAGACAAAAAGTAATCTTTCTTCAAACTCGCTCTTGTTGCAACGTCCGGCGCTAGCCAAGCGCCGGACGTTGCATTTGTTCGCTTCTTTTTCCACGCTGAACATAAAGATGTGGATAAGTGGCAATGTTATGTGGATAAGTGGATCGCTTTGTGGATAATTCATGGGGAGAAGGTTAAGAAACATGTGCACAACAAGTGCGAGTTTACAGCGACGCTTGCAAACCGGGAAACATGTGCAAAGTCTTCCACATGTTCTCATTCGCGCTGAGGGCGCTCATATGCCATGAAAAAACTTTTTCCACCAATCCACATGCTCTACTAAAACAACGGAATTCTTATTCAAATAATAAACATGAAGGATCTTTTCCCCCAAAGCAAAACTTTGCCTTTCATATCCCGAAAAATTGACATATGTGCTAATTTCAGTATAATGTCTCGCGGTGCCAAAGAACGGCAGATACTTGCTTAACCCCGCCAGGGCCGAAAGGCAGCAACGGTCGGTGAGTTCCTCTGGGTGTTCTGCGGCGCCATTTTTTATCACCGCCACGCGCCGCTTGCCCACTTGCTCTGCTGAGCGTTGCTTAACGGCAGCACTCGATTGCTTGCCGGCCGAGCTCGCGAATATCTTCGGCAATCTCTGGCGCAGCCAGCTCGTCCCAGCTCAACCAGCGCGCTGCTGTTGCTTCGCGCTCGGCTGGCACAAGCGCGCCTCCGCGCACACGCGCGAAGTAGATCAGGTCGATGTGCTGGTGATCCGGGCTGATATCTTCGAGCAAGATGCAAAAAGGCTGCGGCAGCATGCGAATTGTGCCGATCGGCCGGCCCGCATCAAGCAGCTCAACATCGAGCCCCGACTCTTCGCGCACCTCGCGCAGTGCCGCCTCGTCGGGCAGCTCGCCGGGTTCGATATGCCCGCCGGGCGGAAACCATTTGCCGAGCTTACGATGGAGAAGCAGGAGGGTTTTGTTTTCGGAGACGACAAACGTTGTGGCCGTGAAATCGCGTGTGAGTGCCATAGGCTATCGTAGCGCGCTTCAAATAGTGCAAGTAAACGAAAATGTTCTTTTGCCGCTTCGATTATACCATTATCCTGCACAGCGACATATGCTATACTGTTTTTGTTGCGCCAGGGAGCGCTTGCTGAAGGGATTTTTGGCACGCTGCGCAGCATAATTTCACGATATATGATCGTAAAATCATATTCGTGTGCTCGCCCCGCTTATACCTATAAGCACAATAGTAC
>LJCR01000557.1 GCA_001399705.1 Kouleothrix aurantiaca | reverse complement strand
GCTGGGCGCAGCTTCTGAAAGACCGCGGCCGTGCCTCGCTCTCGCGTGCGGCGCGCGCGCGCCTGGTGATGCCGGTCGCGCAGATCATGCCGGACGTCCAGGATGCGCTCTCAGGCCAGCATGTCAGCGGGCGGGTTCTGCACGAACTCGCGCGGCGCCCCGCCGCCGAGCAGCGCGCCATACTCCGCGCCGCGCATCAGGGAGCACCCACGCCGCTCTCGCAGGCGATCTGGCAGCAGTTCCAGTCTCAGCAGGCCCCAGCGCCCGAGCATGCGCTCAGCGGCTGACCAGGCCGCCTGGGCGGCCTAGTGGCGTGACTTTCCGCGCGCGCGCTGCGCCTTGCGCGCCATCCCTTCCCAGTCGTTAAGTGCCAGAATCGTTGGATGATCGTCGTCGAGCAGCTCGCCGGCGACGCGCTTGGCCTCGGCGATGAGCGGCAGCATGTCTGGCAAGTGGTTGGTGAACAGCGATTGCCAGATCAGGGCGATAAGACTGTCGAGCAGGAGCAGGCGCGCCGGGTCGACCGGTTCGTCGGCATCCTCGGCGATGTCGGTGCCTTCAGCAATGAAGCGCCGCGCTTCGGCGATGACCGCGCGCAAGAGCGTGCGCGCGTGCTCGGCCTCTTCCGGCGGGATGACCGGCTCGGTCAGGGTGGCAATTCCGAGCTTGATACGCGCGGCGAGATAGGGTGATTCGGCGCCTGCTAGGCTCCTTGCGCGCTCGTAGGCGGTCAGTGCCTCGCCGAGGCGCCGCGCGCGCGCGTAGGCCAGCCCCAGGTGATACCAGACCCTGGGGTCGTCGGCCGCGCCATCGAGATCGTGCGCCTGCTCCATCAGGATGATCGCCTCACTGCTCGTGGTATCGAGCGCGCCCGCCAGGGCGATGAGGGGCCGGGCCAGCAGCGCCGACCGATCGCCGTATGCCGAGGCGGTGACCGTATAGAGCTGGGTCTGGGCGGCGCGGTACACCCGCGTGACCGCGAATGCTGCGGGGTGCCGCGGCCGGCGCTTGAGGAAGTGGCGCGCGCAGTCGCTGATGGCGCGCAGCTCGTGGTACGTATCGTAGGTCGTGCTGCGCGCGACGACGATCAGCATCGTGTCGACGAACAGCTCGGGGGCGAGGTCGATAAGCGTGTTGGCCGTTTTAGCGAGCAGATCTGGCCATCCAGGCTCCTGCGGACTACTATGGAGCACCAGCTGTGCAATGTGCGGCAGCACGAGGTCGCGGGTCGTGAGGTCGCGCGGAGCTGCGGCATTCCAGAGCACGCTACTCAGGACATTGCGCAGTGCGATGCCCACGATCGCACCAAGGTCACGGCCGTGTTCATCAGCGGCGTTCCAGCGTTCGACGGCGGCCCGGCCTCGCGCGACCGCATCCGCCGAGAGCACGAACAACTCTGGCTCCTGGTCGACCGTCTGGACGTCGCCACCTGCCAGCAGGCGATCGACCACGGCAGTAAGCACCTGCGGGCCCGGGTCGCGCGGGAGGAGCGCCCGAATGTCCGGCGCCTCGAAGATGCGTAGCAGGACGGGCCACGAAAAGGGGGCGTGGGGCCGCAGGCGCGCCAGGGCAGCCCAGAAGACGGCAAGCACCGCATTTGGGAGATCGTCCTGATGATGTCCGGTCACTTGTGGCATCAACATATTCCCGCTGTTCGACTGGCGGCATCGCACTGCTGATCGCTCCGTGCGGTGTGAGGGGAGATCATCAGAGGTATAACATACCTACCGCCGGGCGTCAACCACGAAGCGCATCACCATGCGGCGCGCCGGCGGTGGAAGCGTGTGTGGCACCCAAGCGCGCGTGGAGGGCCCGCTGATCGGGTTGCCAAGCGCCGCACCTATCCGACTTCGTGTACGGTCGCTATGCCTAAGCAGTCCTTCCAGATGGGCCGCATCGCGATCGGCTGGCCCATCTGATCGTAAGCTGCTGCGGTTTCGCAACCCTACGCACCTGGTTTGTAGGGTATCTTATGCAGGGATTGATCTGGCTCGTTTGGATATGTTTGTGGGACGGCGTATGGACCTGGAACTTCTTACCGAGCAGCCGGTGGCGGGCGCGCACGGTACGCCCATCCTATTCGTCCATGGAGCGTACCACGGCGCGTGGAGCTACCGG
Source organism: Kouleothrix aurantiaca (assembly GCA_001399705.1). Lineage (GTDB taxonomy): Bacteria > Chloroflexota > Chloroflexia > Chloroflexales > Roseiflexaceae > Kouleothrix > Kouleothrix aurantiaca. The sequence continues at coordinate 1,210 of LJCR01000557.1, read as the reverse complement.
CACTGGCTCCCCTATTTCGCCGATCACGGGTATACCGCGTACGCGCTGAGCCTGCGCGGTCACGGCGCGAACCGCCACCGTGATGATCTGCGCGCCGTACGACTGGAGGACTACGTCGAAGATATCGGATGGGGTCTGGCGCAGATCGGTGCGCCAGCGGTGCTAGTCGGGCATGCGATGAGCGGCCCGCTCACACTGGTTGCTGGGGCGCGGTTTGCCCGCCTAACCCGCGCGGTGGTGCTCCTGGCAAGCGCGGCCCCGCAGGCCACTGGGCGCAAGCGGGCGGCGGCGCTTCGGCAGGCGCTGGCCTCGGATGGCAGCGTCGCGCTGGCCTACACACGTGCGACCATGCAGTCAAAACTCCGTGGCGCGCTGCACCATCCCATCACATCGGCCGAGCTGTTCCGCCGCGCGTTCCTGTCGCCCGAGATCCTTGCCCACGACCTGCACGCCTACTTTCCACTGATTCAGCCGGAGTCGCCCATCGCAACTCAGCAAACGCTCCAGGGCACGTTTCGCCCGGACCTGTCCGGCTTAGAGGCGCCGGTCGTCGTCGTGGGCGCGTACGGCGACGTGTTCGTGTCGGCGGACGACGTTCGCGCGACAGCGGCGATGTTTCGGACTGAGGCGCTGTTCAGCCGTGGCGGCAGCGACCTGATGCTCGACGCATACTGGATCGAGGCCGCGACACTCATCCTCGAAGCGCTGTGCGCTCGCGGCATCCCTCCTGGTGGGGTCGTTCCGTTACGCACCCACGCCGGGGCCTTTGCACGCTAACACGCCGCAACACGGTGGCCTACCGAAAACTGCCACCTGTTCGGGCGTCCATGCCAACAGCACTATTCGCGCGGCACCGGCGTGCAATTACCCATCGTCTACGCCGTGGCGAGCGACGCGCCATACTCCAGCTGTCCCGCGCGTGTTCAGGTCAATGCGCAGGCGCTGGATGTCCGCGAGCAGGACGTTGATCCCCGACAGGTCCGCGCCGGCGGCAGCGTGGTGGATCTGGACGCGCAGCGCGGCGGTCAACGCTTCCAGCTCCAGGACCAGCCCTCGCGCCTCGCGTGCCAACGCCAATCCTTCATCCGCGGTGGCGTGCCCGAGTTGTCCATTCCGCGCAAGAGCGCGGCAGGCGCGGGCCCGCGCCACGATCTCGTTCGGCCGCAGCGTGATGGCAAGCTCGCGCTGCGCCCCCGCCGGCGGAGCGATC
>LJCR01000556.1 GCA_001399705.1 Kouleothrix aurantiaca | reverse complement strand
GTTCGGGAAAGTGGGGATTCATTATGCGTGCGGTAGTGTTTGTTCGCCGGAGCGGCGCGCGCGGCCTTGGCCATGCCGGCTGGGCGTTCGATTGTGGCGATGGCTCGTTCTGTGTTGGGTCGGTTGAAAACCCACTGCACCACTTGCGCACCCCGCCGCGCAGCGACGGATTCTGGGCGCTTCGCACCCGCGATCCGATCCAGCCCATGCGCCAGCGGCACTACACCGACTTCAAGGTGATTTCGCTCGCAGAAGCCGATATCGCGCGTGCGTGGCGCACCGTCGCCTGGGTGAGCAGCCAGCCGTACGAAGTGTTTGGCCACAACTGCATGGACGCCACCTATGATGTCTTGCGCGCTTATGGGGTGGGCCACTTGCCGGTTCCCGCACACCACTGGGAACCCAACCACTGGTTCGACTGCGTCGATGCGCCGCGCTACCATATTGGCGATGCCGACGTGCTGCTTGAGCAAGCGGGCAGAAGCCGTGCTGGCGTTGCCCTACCCGATCTCGACAGCCTGATCACCACCACACCGGCCGATATTACGCCTGAAATACCTACCTGGCGCGCGCCGCAGCATCCCGATTGGCACCACTTCCAGGCTGATCTCCGCGCCGCCCAGCACGCGCCGGCTCGTAAGTGGCGGCCCAGCCTTGCGGCGCGGCTGGCGCACTTTCTCACCCGCCATCATACAGACCTATAGCCTGCGCGCCAGGTGCTGACCATGCCGCTTATCGAAACAGATACTAACTCAAGGCGAAACACTGCCGCTGCTGAACGGCCACCAACAAGAAATGACCGGCGCACGGTCTTTTGTTGGTGGCGGTCTGTTAGTTGTCGCAGCCACAGGCAGCCTTCACCTGGCCTGCCACATTCGGGTATTATTAGGCGGGTAAGCGACCGACCGCGCACAGTCCGTGGAGAAAGCACGCATGTCGTCTGAGCTTCCTGATGCAGGCAAAACCACTATTGAGATTTCACGCGAGCGCCCCGATACACCCGACGCGCTGGCATTGATTAGCGAACTCGATGCGGTGCTGGAGCCACTCTACCCCAGCGAGAGCCGCCACGGCTTCAGCGTGGCCAAGCTGCTGGCCGACGAGGTAGCATTCTTTGTCGTGCGCGTGGATGGTCAGGCAGCCGGCTGCGGCGGTGTGAAGCTGATCGGCAGCGAGTATGGCGAGCTGAAACGCATGTACATCCGCCCACAGTTTCGCGGCCGCCGCCTGGGCGAGGCGCTGATGGAACAGCTGGCCGCCTACACCCGCGCGCACGGCATCACGCTGCTGCGGCTGGAAACCGGCATCCACCAGCACGCCGCTATCCGCCTCTACGAAAGGGCCGGCTTCCGGCGCATCGCCCCCTTCGGCCCGTATACCAGCGACCCGCTCAGCCTGTGCTATGAAAAAGGCATTGGCCACGTAATGGATCAATAATCAAGTGTGCGATGCAACAAAAACGGCCAGGCGCTTAGCGAACTAAGTGCCTGGCCGTTTTCGTTTGGCTGGGGAACAGGGACTCGAACCCCAACTACCTGATCCAGAGTCAGGCGTTCTACCGTTAAACTATTCCCCAAAGTCAGGGTGGTTCGCTTACACAGCGAACCACCCTTGCTGGTGCCGAAGGGGAGATTTGAACTCCCACGAGGTCACCCTCACTACGCCCTGAACGTAGCGCGTCTGCCAGTTCCGCCACTTCGGCTTGCGGTGATTCCCTGACGCCGCGTATAATACCGCAGCTCGCCGCTTTTGTCAAACGCGCGCCAGAACCCCGCCACAGCAAGCAATGTTTGTTCGCGTTACGGCTTGGTGACGCTGTATGAGTAGCGCGCCGGCTCGGTGGTGAACGGCGTTGTGCCTATCACCGCCAGCGTGCCGCGCTCGCCATTTGCCAGCTGCACCGTCGCCCGCCCTTGCTCATCTACCGCCACCGGCTCGACAGACGGCGTGCCGCCATTTGTGCGGATCAGGCGCAGCGCCCATGTTTGCGCAAGCTCGCCGCTGGTGCGCACAAAGCCCTCGGCCTGCCAGCCACCATCGCCATCTTCCGCGCCATCGGCGTAGTTCAGCTCGGGGATGCGGATATTGTCGAGGGCCATGCCTTGCGCGTTATAGGCGGCATCGTTCACCATCCAGAAGCGCAGCAGCACCTTCTGGCCCGCGTAGGGCGAAAGATCGACCTTTTCGTCGATCCATGCGCCGCGCACGCCCTTGTCGGTCTCGGTGCCGGGCGAGCCGCTCACCCCCGTGAAGCCGTTGCCGAAGTTGGCATCCTGCGGGTTGCTGGTGGTGGTGGTAGTAGACTGCAGGGTCGTCCAGTTCTTGCCGCCATCGGTTGAAACCGTCACAAAGCCATAGTCCCAATCGAGTTCAATCTCGTACCACGCCGCGAACTGCAGCGTTGCCGATTTTACGCCGCTCAGGTCAACCTCGCGCGTGAGTGTTTCCACGCTATCGTCGCCACGGTTGCTCCACCACATGGCCTTGCCTTCGCGGGGTTCCGTTCCAATCAGTCCCACACTGTCCGAACCATCGAAGCTCAGCGTCATTGGCCCAGTCAGGCCATCGTAGTAATCCACGCCAAATTGGTTGACGAGCGCCGCGCCCTGGTCGCCTTTCAGCTCGCTGGTGGCGGCTGGCCCCGGCAGCAGCTTGTAGGCGTAGCGCCCGCCATCGATATTCGGATCATTCAATACATTTGCAACCGCCCAGTCGGCATAGACATCGGCAAACTGCTTGATCTCGGGGCGCTTGCGTGCAGCCACCTGCGCGAATACATCCAGATTGTTGCCAGCATCCGCCTTGATCAGCTCGGCAATGCCGGCATCGCTGCCATATTGCTGGTAGAAATACCGCAAAAACAGCTGTGAAGCGCCGTAGTGATTGCCTGTCGTTGCCGCATCTGTCGACCAGGTGGTGAGCTGGAGATCAGGTTCCTCCAGGTAGCGGCGCGGCGTGTTATTGTCGATGTAGCCATTCAAATCCTCTGCCAGCGTCGACATGCCTTCGTTGAACCAGCTCGGGCTGCGCCGCGCGACAGTCCACTCGATCATGTGCTGAAATTCGTGCGCCAGCGTCGAGCCATACGAAGGGTCGCCAATCGGATAGGAGTTGATGCCGATCACAAACATTTCGCGCTCGTTGCTGAAGCGATTCACGGCCTTCACCACGCCATCGGCCGAAGAGAAATAGCCGCCCGCGCCATTCAATGGCGTGTTCAGTACCGTCAGCCGCACATCGCCATCGATGCCGGGCGACAGTTCGTGCCCAAACAGCTCGCGGTCGCGCTGGTAGATGCTGTCCTCAAACTCTTTGGCCGACTTCTCAAT
>LJCR01000555.1 GCA_001399705.1 Kouleothrix aurantiaca | reverse complement strand
AGGTCAGGCAGTAGCAGCGGTCGCAGCCGGGCAGCAGCGGCGGCAGGCGCACAATCGCCGGCAGCAGCTCGGCGATCGACGGGGCGGGCGCGATATTCTCGGCCACCTGCAAGAGCGAGTTCAGCGTCCATGCTTCTTCGCGCTGGGCGGTGAACGCGCGCGCGCTTTCGATCGCCACCGCAATCTGGTCGGCCAGCGTGCGCATCACAAACAGGTCGCCCTGCTTGAAGCGGCCGGACTCGGCGCTTTGCACATCCAGCACGCCGACGGTCTGGTCGCCAAAGCGCAGCGGCACCGCCAGCTCGGCCAGCGTATGCCAGTCGTCGCCAATATAGCGCGCGTCCTGGCGCACATCGTTCACCAGCACCGGCGCAGTGCCCGATGCCGCCGCGCCCACAATGCCATTGCCGCGCGTGATCGCGAGCTGGCGCAGTCGGGCCAGCGCCTCGCCCTGGGCGGTGCTGGCGCGAAACACCAGCTCGCCGCTCGGTTCCTGGGTGAAGATATGCACCGGGTGGTAGCCGAAATGCTCGTTGATCAGGCGCACAATCGCCGGCAGCAGCAGGTCGAGATCGAGAATGGCGCTGATGCGCTCGCTCACCTCGTGAATGGCCTGGAGCTGCACGGCGCGCTGGCGGGCTTCGGCAAAGGCACGCGACTTGGCGATCGCGATCGCGGCCTGGTCGGCGATCAGCGAAAGCAGGCGCAGGTCTTCGGTGTCGAACGCGCCGGGCTGGTAGCTCTGGATGGAAATGCTGCCGATCACATCTTCGCCCGCGATCAGCGGCACGTAGATGCCGGCGCGCGGCGGGTTTTCGCTCTGGTAGCGCGGGCGGGCCGGCAGCTGGTCCATTTCCTTCAAGAAATCTTCGACCAGCAGCGCCCGGCCGGTTTCGCGCATCCAGCCAACAATGCCGTCGCCGCTCGGCAGATCGACCACCAGCGGCGGCAGGCGCACGCGATCCTGCACGCGCACCGCCAGCGTATAGCGGTCGCTGTCGGGGTCGAACAGGCCCAGGTGGAACGACGAGGTATCGATCAGCTTGCTGGCCTCGCGGTAGATCAGCTCGCACAGCGCCTCGACATTCAGCTCGGCGCGGATGATCGCCCGGCTGACGTTGTTGAGCTGGGCCAGCTCGCGCACCGAGCGGCGCTGGCGCTGCACATTAAGCGCGGCCCGCCGCACCGAGATGCTGCCGGCCAGCAGGGCAGCGCCCGCCAGCACGAAGTAGACCAGCGGCAGGCGCAGGTAGATCGCCGCGCCCAGCGCCGCAATTGGCAGCGGCGCAACCTCGGCGCTGAGCGCAGGCCGCCACGCCGCGCGAAACCAGGTGAGCACGCCGCTGCGCCCGCCCTGAAACCACTCGCGCAGCGCGCGGCTGCCCTGTACCACCAGCACAAAGCACAGCGCAAAGCAGAACATGCGCCGCCCGATCGCGTTCGGGTCGGGCACCAGTGCGCCGGCCAGCGCGCCGCCGAGCAGCAGCGCGATCGCGCGCACACCACTGCGCAGTATCGGGCGGGCGACCATCAGGTAGAAGCTGCGCGGCCGGCTGTAGAGCAGCGGCAGCAAGAGGCCAAACAGCAGGCCCGACAGCGCCGCCGCCAGCGCGCCCAGCGGCGCACCCAGCGCCAGCGCGCCGCTCAGCAGCACAATGCCAACCAGGCTATGCGGATCGGAAGGGGGGATGCGGAAGCCGACGCTTTCGACCAGCAGCGCCAGCGCGACAAACAGCAGCAAGAGCGCCCAGGGGATGACGGCGGGCAGCGCCAGGCCCAGCATGGCCCAGCCAGCAAGCCCTACCCCGATGCAGTAGATGTTCAGCCAGTGCGCGCGCTTCACGCCGAACCCCGCCCAAAGGCGCGCAGCGCTTCCTCCCGTGTCGGGTGGATGGCAAACAGCTGCGTAAAGCCTGTGAGCGTAAAGACCTCGTGCACCTGGGGCTGCAGCGCGCACAGGCGCAGCTCGCCGCCTTCAAGCGCAAGCAGTTCCTTGCGCACCAGCAGAAGCGCGCGCATGCCACTGCTGCTCAGAAACGTGACGTGGGCAAGGTCCAGCAGAATATGGCGCGCGCCAGCAGCGACTTTGGCGGAAACGTCGGCGATCGACTGCTGCGTGCTGACGGCGTCGAGGCGGCCGGCCAGCTCGAAAACTTCGGCGGAAGAAACGACCGGCAGCTGCTTGGTCATCGTCAGCAGGTTGCCCTGCTCGTCGTCGAAGGTGAACGCCACCGAGTCCATCAGCCGGCCCATGAGGTAGATGCCCAGCCCGCCGGCCTGGCGCTCTTCCAGCGGCGACGTGATATCGGGCGCGGGCACGTCGTCGGGGTTGAAGCGCCGCCCGCGGTCGCGCAGCGTAACCACCAGCTGGTCGTTCGCGATCTCCCAGCCGAGGTCGATCACGCCGGGTGTGATTTCATCGTAGCCGTGCTGAATAATGTTTGTCGCCGCTTCGTCGACGGCGAGCTGCACCTGCCACGCGGCATGCTCGTCCAGCCCGGCCTGGGTGGTGGCGTCGGTGATAAACTCGCTGATCGGGGCGAGCGCGTCGAGCGTTGCGGGAAGCGAAAGTGTTTGCATGGGCATCAGCAGGCTGGCAGGCGGGAGCCAGCCCTGCCCGCGCGATGGGGGCGGCTGGCTCGCACCTGCAAAGGCGGCCTAGAACGACCCGACGGCCGTGAGCGTGTCGTTGTAGATCTCGAACAGCGAGGTAAAGCCGGTGAGATCAAACACCTCTTTGATGCGCGGGGGCAGGTTCGCAATCCGCACATCGCCGCCTTCCAGGTCGGTCAGCTTGCGGTCGCGCGCGCGCTTGCGGGCCTCGATCAGCACGCGCAGGCCTGGGCTGGCGATGTAGTCGAGCGCAGCCAGATCGAGCACAATGCGGTAGCGGCCCTGCTCGAACAGCGCGTCGAGCTGCTGTTTGAGGTGCGGAGCGCTGGCCGCATCCATGCGCCCTTCCAGCGTCAGCAGATCGACCCGGTTGAATTTCTTGTGCGAAATGTCCATAGACACAGCCTCCTTGAACCCTCTCGGCTACGGGGATCGGGCGCAGAAATAACCTGCCAGGCGTTCGGTGGGGCTTATTATAGCACGGAGCCTAGCGCCATACAATCAGCCCTGCGCAGGTTGCGGGCTTCGGGGTGACAAGGTGAAGAGATGAAGGGGTGAAAGGGTGAGTTTGCAGGTTACAAGTTTTGAATGTTGAATGATGAGTTTTGAGTGTGTGCTAACCTGCAACCTTCAAACCTGTAACCCGTAAACCCTCTTCGTTCTTTACGCCTCTGCGGCGAAGCGTCTGGTTGTCATGTATTGGCGATGCGCCCTCTTCGAC
>LJCR01000554.1 GCA_001399705.1 Kouleothrix aurantiaca | reverse complement strand
GGGTACCCCGCGGCGTTAGCCGCGTATCGAAGGGCGACGACCGAAAAAACACCACAGATATCCATGCGGCTGCGCCGCACCCTGCTCAATGAAAATAGAACGCGAACGGTTCTTGGTTCTTAGTTCTCGGTTCTATTTTCGTGTTAGAGGCACAGAGGCACGGAGGGTTGCAAGTTGCAGGTTGGAAAGTTTGAATGTTTCGGATGACTGCCGACTGCTATCGGTTCTGTGGTTCCGTAGTTCAGCGGTTCTTGGTTCTCGGTTCTTGGTTCTTGATTCTGTGCTTACCCGTTCACCCCGTCAACCGCTCACCGCATCCGCCGCGCCAGCAGCTCGAACAGCCCCGCCATCGCCAGCGTCATCACCAGCAGGCTTGGGCCGAGCACTTCCAGGCCGTAGGCCGCCGCCAGCACGCCAATCAGGCTGGGCAGCAGCGCGCCGCCCACACTGGCCGAGGCCACTTCCAGCCCGACGCCATTGTCGGCGTGGCGCGCGCCAAGAAAGCCGGGCGTGGCCGAGATCAGCAGCGGGAACTGCGGCGCAAAGGCGATGCCCATCAGCGCAATGCCGCCGAATGTCAGCCAGTTGGCAAAGTTCAGCCAGATCATCAGCGCACCGACAGCCGCCGCGATCATACTGCCGCGCAGCAGCGTTGTGGGTGAGACGCGCCCGACCACCACGCCAAACACAATCCGCCCAAGCGTCAGGCTGGCCCAGTACAGGCTGACCCAGGTACCCGCTATTTCAGTCGAGACGCCGCGCTCTTCGGTGAGCAAGCTGAACACCCAGTTGCCCACGCCAACTTCCGCGCCGGTATAGACGAAAAAGAGCAGAATGCCCAGCCATGTCATTGGCAGGCGCAGCGTTTCGAGCAGCGCGAATGCGGGCCAGCGCTCGCGCAGGGGCGCGGCCTTGAGCAGCGCCTCGGCGTACTCGTCGGCGGCGGTTGAATCCCAGGTGATGCCGCCGCCCACGCCATATTCGGCCGCGCCGCTCTCCATGTCGAGCGTGACGGTACGGATGGCGACGTTGAAGGTGGCGCTGCCGCCCGGCGCAACCAGCCCGATCGCGCCGCAGTAGACGCCGCGCGGTGTGTCTTCCAGCTCGGCCAGCAGCTTCATGGTTTCGATCTTGGGCGCTCCGGTGATCGAGCCGCATGGGAAGAGCGCGCCAAACAGGCCGGCCAGATCGGTGCCGGGGCGCGTCTGCGCGGTGATCGTCGAGGTCATCTGGTGCACGGTGCGGTAGCGCTCGATCGCGAACAGCGCGGGCACGGCCACGCTGCCCACCTGCGCCACGCGCCCGATGTCGTTGCGCAGCAGGTCGACAATCATGAGGTTTTCGGCGCGATTCTTTTCCGAGGCGGCCAGCCACGCGGCGAGCTCTTCGTCTTCAGCGGGCCAGCGCCCGCGCGGCGCGGTGCCTTTCATCGGGCGGCTGGTGAGCTGCGCGCCGTCCCAGTGGAAAAACAGCTCGGGCGAGGCCGACAGAATGCGGTAGCGGCCCAAGTTCAGGTAGGCGCTGTAGCTGGCGGCCTGCGCGGCGCGCAACTGCTCGTAGAAGGCCAGGTCGTCGCCGCTGAACTGGGCGCGCAGGCGCATGGTGTAGTTGGCCTGGTAGGTGTCGCCGCGCGCAATCGCCTCGCGCACCGCGCCAATCGCGGCGGCATAGGCCGGGCGCGACACGGTGGGCTGCCACTCGCTCAGCGCGAACGGGCCGGGCGCGAATGCGGGCGCGGGCTGCGGCGCGTCGAAGATGCCAAACCACAGCAGCGGCAAATCGTTCGTGGGCGGGTGCACACGAAACGCTGGCTCAAACGCGGGCGCGGCCTCGTAGGCCACGAAACCGGCGGCATAGCGTCCGGCGCGCGCCGCCGCCGCTACGACATCGAGGGCAGGGCGCACCTCGGCCGACGTGTGAGCGGCGATGACCTGCACAGGTTCGCGGAAGCACAGGCGCTGCGGGCGGCCCTGCGCGTCGGCAAAATCAAACAGCAACAAGGGGAATTCGGGCATGAATGTCTTTTGGGCGAAGAACCGAGACCAAGAACCAAGAACCGAGAACCAAGAACTACAGAACCGAAGAACCACAGAACCGATCGTGCAGAGGCGAAGACACGTTTCTGCTCTACACGAACCAAGAGCCGCAGAGCCACGGAGACACGCAATCGAACGCGCCGCAGGCAGGCGTAGATAGTAGCATACGTTGCGCCCCGGCACAATTGCCGAGACTTTGTGAAAAATCACACTTGACTCGCACATACTTTGTGATATATTGAACAAGCGACGAGTGAGCCGGCACGCTCGCCGCCCGACTGTCGCACATCATCAAGGAGCGCATCATGGACGCTGTGCTTGTGGTTCTTTCCTGTGTCGCCGCCGCTGCCCTGGTTGCCCGCGTGCAAGGGCACCACCGCCTCGCCGCCCCCGGTCTGCTTGTAGGCTTGTTTGCTGGCATCGCCAGCGCAATAATGGCCCGCCATATTGGTGTAGAAAACGTGGCGCTGCCGATCTTCTTTGGCTGCGCGCTCACGCTCGCGCTCGCCCCGCTGAGACGCGGGTTTGGGGGTTAGGGAATAGGGGATGGTCGGGACGATAGAGTGATAAGGTGCCGCCTATCGTTAGTCAAACATTCCGTAGCGAAAAAAGATGAGGTGAGGCACAGAGAGCACTGATTAAGAAAACAAAACTCGGTGCTCTCTGTGTTCTCTGTGGCTAATCATGCTCTACCCTGCCAACGAAAGGCGAAGCCCATGCCCGCTGTTCACGCCGTGGCCCTGCCTGCTGGCACGCTAATCGAGCACGCTTTTGCGCGCCCCGACTACGCGGATGCCTACGCGGCGCGCTTGCCGCCCGGCGCTCCCGCTGACATCGACGCGCTGGTGGTGGCGGCACTCACGAGCGCGCCGGCCTGGGTTGGCGCGCTGATGGCGCTGCGCGACCGCGTGGTGCGGCTGGCTGGCCTGAAAACCATGCCGCCCGGCGCGCTCCGTGGTCCTCGCCCACGCGATCTCGAAACACTCGCCCAGCGCGGCCTGTTCAAGGTCTATGCACGCGCGGAGGACGAAGTGCTGCTGGGGCTGGATGATCGCCACCTCGATTTCCGCGTTTCGGTGCTGCGTGCGCCGATCAGCGGCGGCGAAGAGGTGGTGGTGTCGACAGTGGTGCGCTTCAATGGCTGGCTGGGGCGGCTGTATTTCCTGCCGGTGCGCTTCTTTCACCGCCTGGTTGTGCCGGCCATGCTGCGGCGCGGCCTGCGTACACTGGCGAATGGCGCATAAGCAACAGAAACAAAAGGAAACGTAACCACGAAGGCACGAAGGCACGAAACAGTAATTA
>LJCR01000553.1 GCA_001399705.1 Kouleothrix aurantiaca | reverse complement strand
CCCCACAGCAGCGCGGCGAGCGCCTGCCGCTGCGCCAGCTCCGGCCCACTGATCCAGCATCCGCGATGCTGACGCCGCGCGATCTGCAAACCAAAGCTCGCCAGCCACGGCTCGATCGCGTCGAGATCCTTCAGGATCGTTGCGCGCGCAACACCAAGGTCGTTCTGAAACTGGCCAAGCGTCAAAGCGGAATTCGAAGCGAGTAAATGCAGCGCCAGGAGCTGCTGGCGTTGCTCGGGCGTCAGCACCAGCTGAAAGCGCACATAGACATCAAGCTCGCGCAGCAGGCGCTGGCGCTGATCGGCGGTGCAGACGATCTGCACGCCAACGCCGGGCGTATGCCGCAGCATGATCAGCCGGCGATCCAGCCAGCTTTTGACATCGCGCAGCCCATATTGAACCTGGCGTTGGGTCAGGTGAAGTTGCTCGCCAAGCGCAGTCGCACTGATCGGCGTCTCCAGCATCAGTAGATGCTGAAGCAGATCGCGCTGCGCTGTCGTCAACGGCATCATACGCGCCACCGCGTCGTGGGGATTCATTCCCCATATTGAGCCAATACGAGCGACATGCCATCCACGCCCAACCAAGCGGGGCTTGGAAGGAGGCAATGGACGCACTACGAGGCGAGTTTATTCAGTGAAGAGTGAATGGTTGCCGCTTGCCACTGTATGGTAGCGCCGTGGTAGCGCAGTGTCAAGCCATGTGTGGCCAAAAATTGATCCGACTTTCACCAGGAACATTATGACAAAAGTAGATCATTTGCGGAATGCATGTGGCAGATCGGCTGCGGCGCTGGTGGTGTATCGCGCCGCAGCCACACTGCTAAACAAACGACGTTAGGCGTTCTGGGCCAGCGTCTGCGTTGGCGCGCTCGCCTCGGCCTGGGTAATTGCGCCGGCCGCCTGCGCAATAAGGTCGCTCACGCGCGCGGCCCACGCCGGGTCGAACAGCTTGACGCGCCGCACCGTCGATTTGGTGAGCACCAGCCCTTCGTACAGGCGCGCGCGGGTGATCTGCTCGTCGCTGAGGTCGCCATAGCCGGCCAGAAATGCGCGCTGCGCGTCTTCCGCGCCGGGCTGGCCGTAGCCCGCATACCAGAAGCGAATATCGGCCAGGAACTTGCCGAGGTCGATCATCGGGTCGGAAAGGTAGCAGGTGTCGAAGTCGATCAGGGTCAGGCCGTCGGGCGTGACCCACAGGTGGTCGGCCTTGAAGTCGCCATAGGCGAACGAAGGCGTCACCGCCGGCAGGCGCTCGTGCAGGGCCTGGGCACGCGCCACAAGGTCTTTGATCGCCGCGCCAGTGTCGGGCAGCAGCGGGTGGACATACTCGGCCGCGCTGAGAATGCTTTTGACTTCTTTGGGGAAAGCGTGCGGCTGCAGCTGGATCAGCGACTCGGGCGTGGCATGGAGCGCGCGAATCGCCGCGCCGGCCGAGCGCAAATGGGCATCGGTAGCGGGGCCGGGCGTGCGCAGCAGATCGGAGAGCGGCGTGCCGGTGACGCGCGGGTAGATCACCAAGTTATCGGCGGGCAGGTAGGCCAGCGGGCGGGCCGCGCCAATGCCAATATTCTGCTGGGCCAGCCAGTCGGAAACGGTGGTGGCGGTGCTAAAGGTGCGCGCGCCCTTGTCGCTGTTATACGTTTTGGCGAACAGCGTGCCGGCCGGGTCGCTCGCGCCATTCGCGTCGAGCGGGTCGTAGCGCAGGACATGGCGCTGGCCGGGCCGGTAGCGGATGGGCGTGATGCGATAGCCCGCCGCATCGGATTGGACTGTTGGATCGGCGGCCAGCAGCTCGCGCACGTAGGCCGGGTCGGCGAGGCGGGCAAGCTGTGGGTACTCGGCATCCAGCGGCGCGACCTGCACCCAGATGCCCCATTCGGCATTTTCCCCTGCCAGCGCGCGAAATGGCGCGGCCAGCCCGCGCTCGGCGATCTCGCTTTGCATGGCCGGGCTTGTTTCGGGCGCGCCGCGTGGGTCGGGCTTGCCAGGCGGCAGCCAGTTCACCTCGATCAGGCGCGTGCGCGTGCCGGATGCGTCGCTTAGCTCAAGCGCGTAGTAGGCCTGCATGTAGCGGCCGGGCTTGTACTTCGCGCGATCGAGCTTCATTGCGCCAATTTCTACGCCCGGTTCGAGCATGCCTGCCAGGGTTGCGCGCAGCGCCTCGCGCGCGGGCGGCTCGTTCAGCAGCCACTGCACGCCCGTCAGCCCGCCCTGCCCGGAAAGCGCCGTCGTTATGTCCATGAGCCGCCCTCACATTTCCTGCTAGTCGAAAATTGCCCTATTGCAAGCGGAGCCTACACAAACGGCAGCACCACACCCAGCAGCTCGGCCAGCTCGTCGGCCTTGACGGCAATGCCAGCCAGCAGCGCGGAAGCAAATGCCTGGTAGCGCGCCGTTGGAATGCCGGTGCGGCGGCGCACACGCTCGGCGTTCACCGCCACTTCGCGCAGGTCGGTGGCCGGAAGCAAATTCATGCTTTGCAGCTGGCCCACCAGCATCAGCAGGCCATTGTCGGGCTCGGCCGGCTTGGCCTTGATCCAGAAATGGAGCGTATCGCGCAGGTAGCTCCAGGCCTGCCACAAGGCCACGCGCTCGCGCGAGATCGGCGCCAGGCGCTCGTAGAAGGTCAGAAACACATCACCGATCTGGTCAAGGCGGGCCAGCCGCGCGCGCCGGGCGGCAAGATCGTGCGCCTGCTCGTCGCTCAGCGCGTTCATGCCAATGTCTTTAATCGCGGCGATAAACAGGCCCACATCCAAGGCCGGCTCGGCCATGCTGAAATCATCGAAGTCGATAAAGCCGACGTGCGGGCCGTCGATCAGCACCTGCTCGGGGTTGAAGGTGCCGTGGGTCGGCACGGGCGCATCGGCCGGGCTGGCAGCGGAGCGCGCTTCGAGCGCGGCCAGCAGCGGCGCAACCGCGCCGCGCAGCTCGGGCACAGCCGTGCCGAGGCGGGCTTGCAAGTCGTGCAGCTCAGCCCACCGTTCGTCGAGCGTGACCGCTGCACCGTGAACAACGCCAGACTGATGGAAGGCGGCCAGACCAGCGGCGGCGCGTATCATATACATGCTCAGCTGCGCATAGCTGTCGGGCGTGTCGTCGGCCAGCGCAGCTTTCAGCATATCTTCCAGCGATGCGTCGCCAGCGATTGGCCCCTGCACCATGACTTTGTGCTCGGGGATGTAGGCCAGCGGCTCGGCCATGCGCACAACCTTGCCCTCGGCCAGGTGCGTGCGCCACAGCGCAAGCATGCCCTCGTAGGCATTGCGGCCCTTGCTGTCTTTGCGGTATGTTTTAGCGATCACAGTGTCGGGCCAGCCACGCGCGGCCTGGTCAGCCGGG
>LJCR01000552.1 GCA_001399705.1 Kouleothrix aurantiaca | reverse complement strand
CGTAGTAATAATCGATCTGCTGGGTGAGACTCTCGTGAATGTCCAGTAATTCATAAAATCGCAAATCGTTCCATAATATTGGCGCAATTCGCACGATGTCAGTTCCTGGATCATACTCAATAAACTGTTTGATGATGAAGCGATCAAGGGGGTATTTGATAAGAAGCTGCCTGATAGCATAAATATTTGCGTCGTGTGGGCGAGTTAGCGCCCCGCTATATTCAGTTATTTGCCCTTGTTCGGCACGATCCAAATAAAATTGGCGAAACTCCTGTGCAATATCGTCAAGCTTCGCTTCACCATTGCGATTGACAACACGCAATAACGATTTAAGCATAACAGGCTTATATGATTTCGTGAGGTTGCGACTGCGCACAAAGTCTAGAAACTCTTGTCGCCACTCAGCACTTGTTGTGGGCTGTTCTCCACGCTGAAACTGCTGCCGAATTGTTTCGATGCGATCGCGCCGAAAGAAATACGCAACTCGGCTGCCAATCGATCGCGCCACATCAGGCTGTAGCTTGCCAGATTCAATCCAATTTCTGCGAACTGTCTGCGCATCCATGCGAAGTTCATAGCTAAGCGCCTGCAATGAAATTAGATCATCTTCTGGGCGCGCAGGCGTGGCATTTGCTTCTTCCGCAGCGCTCCCATAACTTGCTGGTGTCTCGCGGAGTAAAGCTATACCTGTGCTTGCCTGTGCTTCAAAAGCAAGAAAATAACCCTCATCAAGAATTGGAGATGAGCGCGCTGCTGCGTCGATTCCAAGGTCGTGCCGCACCATCAATGCCACAACCTGGTCGCCATCGAGCGTGTCGATGCGCACAAAAGGCGACGATACAGCTTTGGCGCGGGCTTGCTCGGCATAGCCAGCAGTCGTTATAAAAATCCCGTGGTGAAATTGCCCGCCAAGTGCGCCAATAAAACGATCAATATCTGGGCGCTGAACGTTGTGGCGATGACGTTTCACCTGTACACCTGCCGGAACACGCACGAACCCTGATTCAGCTACGAGCTCTCCATGTGCGTCGATTCCTCCATCGCCAATGTAGCGCGTGACGGCAACATGCTTTAGCCCAATATAAATCAGCAGATCGCCAGCGAAAAGCTCGAATGCGCGCGGTGGCAGCGCAAGCAGGCGCTGTTTTAGCTGGCGGCGAATATCAGCGTGGGCAGGTGGCGTCAACATAGCAGTTCGCTATTCCTGAAAAATCTGATGTATTCAACAATAAATATTACCCCAACTGCGGCGGCACGTCGCGCCAGAAGATGTTGGTGAGGTGCCAGCGCAGCGCCGAGCGCGCCGGCAGCAAGTTCGTTTCGCGTGGCAGTACGATGGGCTGGCCGCCGAGTTCAATCAACGCGCCGGCCGCATTGCCTTCGGTGGCAGCGACGGGCGACACCAGCAGGCGATATTCACTATCTACCCCAAGCAAGCCATGATCAAAGCTCCAGTGGTGCAGCCCGCACAGCGCCATGCCGTTGCGCGGGTCGTCGTTGCGGCTGTGGCTCCACGGCACAATATGCGCGGCGGCCACGGCAGTGCGCCCGGCGGGTGTCAGCACGCGAATGCGGCAGAACGCGCACGTGTGGGCGTAGGCGTCGATCACCACGCGGCGAAACCCAACCGAGCGCGCCTCGGTCTGGTACGTTTCGGTGGCGGGCGCTTCTTCCAGCGTGAAGCGGCCTTTTGCGCGGTCGAGCAGCTCGCGGCTGTATTCGAACGACTCGCTGGTAATTGTGCCAGCGCGCACGATCGCGGGGCGCAGCTCGGGCGCGAAATAGCGCTCGATCACGATGCGGCGCAGCTCGTCGCGCTGTGCGGGCGCTTGCAGCAGCGCGAAAAGCTCGTCGTCGAGGCGCGCACCGCGCACCAGATCGGCAAACTGGCGCGCGGTGCGCAGCTTGCCGCCCAGCGTCAGCGCCGCTTCTTTGCCGGGCAGGGCGATCAGGTGCCAGAAGCCCTCGCTGCTCAGGTGGAAGAACGGCATGAGAATATTGCTCTCGCGCGCAACGCCAATCGCCGCGTGCCAGTAGCGGTCGAAGGCGTCGATGAGTTCGGCGTCGAGCGCGATGAGATTGCGCGTGATACGCTGGTTGGCGATCAGATCCATGACGGCGAGCAGCAGCATGGGCTTATGCGGGGCACGGTGGAATGTCGCCGCAGGCCAGTAGGGCTTTACGTCGCTCCGCAAACGGGCGAATGGTTGGGCATAGGCTGAATCGCTCATAGAAACAGTATACCTGATTATATGAGGGATGAGAACCGCGAACCGAGAACCAAGAACGTGCAAGTAGCAAACGTAGCCCGATGGTAATCAGGGCTGTGTGGCGCGTATATACGCCTGCCCCACCGCGCATTGCGTCTTGAGCGCTCAAATTTGAAATTCGCGGCCTCAAATTTGAAATTCGACGCCCCTATATTTAAATTTGAGCATTCGAATTTAAATATAGCAGCGCCGAGAACAGATATGTTGGCTGCGAGGGTGCGAATCGCGGGCGCGTGGCGATGAATCGCGGGGCCGGGGTGAGATATGCGCGGCGCCGGGGCGGCTGGCGTGGCGCGGAAAGGAGCAAGAGCGCTGGCTACACGCTCTTGAGCTGCCGATAAAGGAATTTGCGTGCGCTATAAAAGAATTTGAGGGTGCGATAAAGGAATTTGAGTGCGCGAATTTGTTTCTAGAGGTTGATTGGACACAGACGCACGCGGAGAACGGGAGCGAACACACCAGTCAGCGTTCGTCGGCGTTTGTCCGCGTCCTATATCAAGCAAGAAGTGAGTAGGCACAGACACGCGCAGAGAACGCGGAATAAAGCCCATCAATCAGTGCCCTTCGGCGTTTGCCCGCGTGTCATCGTAAGCAATCCGCGCAGGCACCGAGCTGCGAGCCTGTGTGCTTATTTCTTCGGCTCGACGGGGAAATCCTTCTGCCAGGCGTTGAAGCCGCCTTCGAGCGCCGCCGCCGTGAAGCCAAGCGACTGAAGCTGCCGCGCCACACGGGCGCTAGTGCCTTCGCTCGGTCAGGTGCAGTAGGCCACGATCGCGCGGGCGCGATCTTCGTCGGCCGCCCACTCCGCGACGTCGTCGGCCAGCACGCGCACGCTGCCGGGGATCTGCGCGTCGCTCTGGTCGTACTGCGAGCGCGAGCGCACGTCGAGCACGGTTGGCGGGGCATCGCCCGCCAGCAGCGCGGCCAGGTCGGGCGGGGTAATGCGCGGCGCCTGGCCGGGCGATTCGCGAAACAGCCCAACCACACTGGCCTCGCGCTCTTCCTCAGGCGTTTGCTGCGCCACGCGGCGGCCATACCACGCCGAAAGCGGCGTCGCCGACGCGTGGCGCAGCAA
>LJCR01000551.1 GCA_001399705.1 Kouleothrix aurantiaca | reverse complement strand
CAGCAATTTGGCGTTGAATTCGCCTTCCCACGGCCACACTGTTTTTTCGCGCTTGGCACCGTTCCAGCTCGCGGCTTTCTCCCATTCCGCCTCGGTAGGCAGGCGCTTGCCGGCCCAGCCGCAGAAAGTTGTCGCCTGCTTCCAGGTGACGTAGATCACCGGGTAGTTGTCGAACTCGGGCTGTGTGGCATATTCAGGGTGGTTCTGCGATTTGATGGTGCTGAGTGGCGTGCAGGCTTTTGCTTCCACACAGGCGCGATACTGCGCGTTGGTCACTTCATTGCGGTCGAGGTAGAAATCGGGCACCGTGAGCATTTGTGGCGGCTCGTGCGGGTTGAAGTTGCTGCCGATCACGAATGCGCCGCCGGGAATGAGCACCATGTCGCCGTTCGGGTCTTTGCGCTCGGCGGGCAGCGCGGGCGCGGCGGGCGGCTGGTCGGTGCTCCAGATCTGCAGGTCGTCGAAATGCATATGCGGGGCTTCGGCATCGATATTCGCCACCACCATGCCGATCATGCCCTGCTCGTAGGCATCGTCGTCGTGGGTGGCGAGCTGGCTGCCGTTCAGGTAGAAGCTGAGCGTGTGGCCGTTGGCGTCGACGCGCAGCGTGTTCTTTTCTTTGCCCTGGTTGATCAGCGGCGAGGGTGTCCAGGGGATCAGGTCGCTGGTCTGGCCGGGGCCGTCCTGGCGGCGCAGGCTATACTGCCCGGTGCGCGGGTCGATCATTAGTGCGGAGTAGTGGCTGGCGTCGCTGGCGCGGAAGACCATGCCCTGCGAGACGCTGCCCACCGAGGTGTCGCTATTGTCCCACATCACACTTTGCACGCTGAAGTTGGCGTAGATCTGGCGTGGCATCAGCACGGCTTCGGTATCGTTCGGGTTCGGCAGCTTCATGTGGAAGACGCCGGGGGCGTGGAAGCCACGCTCGAAGTCTTTGGCCCCGCGCAGGTCGGCCAGGCCATTCGGGTCGAGCCGGTTCAGGTCGTTGAAATCGTCGCTGTTGACCTGCTGGCCTAAAGGCTCGGGCATCGGTTCTGGCTTGCTCGCGGCAGTGGTTGGCGCGGGCGCAGCACTTGGCACGCTGGTGGGATTTCCCGCTTGCGCAACGCCAACGCCAGCGCTGGTAGGCTGCGGCGCGGCAGTCGGCGTGGCGGCGGTGCCGCCCGAGCGGCTGAGCTGCCAGAACACCACACCCACCAGCGCCACCAGCGCCACCAGGCCGACGATCAGCGGCGGCAGGAGGCGGCTGTGGCGCGGGTGCGGCTGCGTGCTGGGGGCGGGTGGCGTGATCGGCGCAGTACGGGTGATCGGCTGGCCGTTTGGCGCGGCCGGTGTGTTTTGGGCTTGCCCGGCGGCAAGCGGCGCGCTGCCAAGCGGGCTGGTTGCGGCGACTGGCGTGGTGCTGGCAGCATCGCTGGCCGGAAAGGACGAGCTGGTTTGCTGGCGCTGACGGATCTGGGCAATGCCCTGCTGGGCAGTGGCGCGAGCTTTCTGCTGGGCTTCGACGGCGGCCTCGCGCAGGTCGCGCGCGTCGGGGTACTCTGGGTCGAGCGCGAGCAGGCGGTCGAACTGGGCAATTGCCGCATCCCAGCGCGCCTGCTCGAATGATTTTACGGCAGTATCGTAGAGCGTGTCGCGTTGCGTGTGGAGTGTGAGCTGCCCGCTCACCTCGCCGATCGCGGCGGCCATGTCGGCGGCGCTCTGGAAACGCTTGGCCGGGTCTTTTTCCAGCGCCTGCTTGATGAGCGCCTCGACTGGCGCGGGCAGATTCGGCACCAGTGCGCGCGCGGGTGGCAGCTCGTCGTAGATGTGTTTCGCCAGCACGGCCATGGGCGTGTCGGCATCGTAAGGCACCTGCCCAGTGATCAGCTCATACAGCACCGCGCCGGTGGCATACAGGTCGGTGCGGGCGTCGATCGTGCGGCCGGTAGCCTGCTCGGGCGCCATGTATGCGGCGGTGCCGATCACCTGGTTGGCGAGTGTCAGGCGCGCCTGGCCGTCGTTCACCAGCTTGGCGATGCCGAAATCGGCCAGCATGGGCCATGTGTCGGTGGGCAGCAGGATGTTGCCGGGCTTGATGTCGCGGTGCACAATGCCGCGCTGGTGGGCGTACTGCAGCCCTTCGCACACGCGCTGAATAAGCTGGAGCGCGCTGGCCGGCGGCAGGGACGTGCCCACCAGGTCGCGCAGCGAGCGACCATGCTCAATATACTGCAGGGCCAGAAAGAGCAGGTTATCATCTTCGCCGTAGTCGTAGATCGGCAGGATGTTGGGGTGTTGCAGCGCCGCCATGGCGCGGGCCTCGCGCTTGAAGCGCTCGGCGAACTGGCGGTCGGCGCTCTGGCCCATGACTTTGATCGCCACCTGGCGATCGAGGTTTTCCTGGTAGCCGCGATATACGGTCGCCATCCCGCCCTGCGCGATGACACCGGTGACAAGGTATTGCCCCAAACGCTTGCCGATACGTGAGTCGCTCATAGCCGCCCCCGGGATCGATCTGGCGAAAGACATAGCAAAGCGAGCTGCTGCGGCGCGGTGTGGCCGCCGGCGCTTCAGAATGGCTCGGTATCCGACGCTGCCTTAATGCAGCACAGGCTTCGTGTGAAAGCGGGCGTAGAACTCTACTAGCGCAGCAGCACCACCAGCGCGCCCAGCAGCGCCAGCACCACCACGCCAGCGATCACCCAGGCGATCATCACGCTCTGGTTGCCATTTGCGCCTGCCGCGGCGGCGGGTGCTTCGGGAGCGGGCTGCGGCGCAGCTTGAGCAGGAGCAGGCGCGGTTGACACAGGCTGGGGCGTTGTTTCGAACGAGCGCGGCGCGTTGATCGGCGTGGTTGGCGCATTGTTTGCCATGTCGGCGGCGCTTGGGCGCGGCGGCTCGTCGTCGATCTGCGGCAGGCGAATGGTTGCCATGTTCACGGCCGGCTGGCGCGGCTTGGCTGGCTGTGGCGCCGGCTGGCTCCCCAGCTGCTGCTGGTTGAGCTGCTCGAATTTTTTGCGCGCCGCCGCTTTTTCGCTTTCCTGCGCCGAGAGCGCCGCGTTCAGCAGCTCGTTGGCGTCTTCGTTCTCGGGGTCAAGCTCAACCAGTTTGCGCAGCTGGCCGACCGCGTCGTTATAGCGTTTCTGCTGGAAGGCTTCCAGGCCGAATTCGTACAAGCCCGTCATCTGCACGCGCGACTGGCGCTGATGCTCGAGCTGGCTCGCCACGTCGAGCAGCTCGGCCGCCATCGCTGCCGCGGTTTGGAAGCGCTCGGCCGGCTCTTTCGCCAGGGCGCGCTCAAGCACGCGCTCGATCAGGGGCGACAGGTCGGGGTTGAGCGAGACTGCGGGCGGCGGCGCCTCGTAGACATGCTT
>LJCR01000550.1 GCA_001399705.1 Kouleothrix aurantiaca | reverse complement strand
ACCGAGCTACGCTATATACAAGGAAGAAAAATAATGAAAGCGCTGCGCCTTGTGGCGACCCGTCAGCCCCTTGAGCTGCACGATATTCCGGTGCCCGAGATTGGCGATGGCGATGTGCTGGTGCGCGTGCGCGCGGCAGGCATCTGCCATTCCGACGTGCATTACCGCGCCGGTGCGTCGCCCGCGCACCCGCTGCCGCTTACGCTCGGCCACGAGGTGGCGGGCGAGGTCGAAGCAGTGGGCAAGAACGTTTCGCTGGTGCGCGTGGGCGACCGCGTGTGCCTGCACTACCTGCTGTGCTGCGGCGACTGCTACTACTGCAGCACCGGCAACGAGCAGTTCTGCGCGCAGGGTTCAATGATTGGGCACTACAGCAATGGCGGCTATGCCGAGTATATCGCGGTACCTGAGCGCAACGCCGTGATCCTGCCGCCCGAAATCCCCTTCGAGCAGGGCGCGGTCATGATGTGCTCGTCGGCTACGTCGTTTCACGCGTTGCGCAAAGCGCGCCTGAAGGCCGGCGAGCGCGTGGCAGTGTTTGGCGCGGGCGGCCTGGGCATGTCGGCCATTCAGCTGGCATTCGCGTTTGGCGCGCTCGATGTCTATGCCGTCGATATCAACCCGGCCAAGCTGGCCCTGGCCGCGCAGTATGGCGCAACCCCCGTCAACGCCCGCGACGGCGACCCGGTCACCGCGATCCGGCAGCACACCAACGGGCGCGGCGTGGATGTCGCGCTGGAGCTGATTGGCTTGCAGCAGACCATGCAGCAGGCGGTGCAGTCGCTTGGCATTATGGGCCGCGCCGTGGTGGCTGGCATCGCCGACAAGCCGCTCGTGATCGACACCTACCGCGAGCTGCTGGGCAAAGAAGCCGAGGTGATCGGCACGAATGACCACCTGCTGCAAGAGCTGCCGCTGCTGATTGAGCTGGTGCGGCGCGGCAAGCTCAAGCTCTCGCAGGTGGTGGCGCGCACGGTGCCGCTGGAGGCCAGCCCGGTCAACGCGGTGCTCGACGCGCTTGAGCAGTTCGGTGGCGATGTGCGGACGGTGATCGTGCCGTAGCCCGTGCGGCGCGGGGAATGGGAGATGGGGGATAGATAAAAAAGGCTTCAGAATACCCAGGCCTTCCTGACTCCTGACTGCTGATTCCTGCGCGGCTTTACATCTTTGACGAAGGTTTTGCAATCGCTTAACCACAGTTGCAGCCGTCATGCGTATAGTTACTGCAGCAATGCGCCGATCGGCGCGTCTGGCAGGAGGAATGCGCATGGAAGCTCCCCCCGGCGAACCAGCCCGTTTTGTTGCGCTCGATGTACGCCCGGCCGTCACGCTTGTTTGCGCGGTTGATCGCGAGGGGCAGGTCGTACTGCCCGCCCAGCGCGTGGCAACGCCCGCGCTCCAGGGCTGGCTGCGGCGTGCCTTGCGCCATTCCGACGCGGTGCTGCTTGGCACGCCCGCCGACCCCTGGCCGCTCTGCGATTTGATCGCGCCGCTGGTGGCGAAAGTCGAGCTGGCGCACCCGCAGCTTGGGCGGCTGCTGCCCGCCTTTCAGCACAGCGACGACCCGCGCGACACTTTGCGGCTGGCGCGTATGTATGCCGCCGGCCTCGCGCCCGTGGTGTGGGCCGCCCCGGCAGGAGTACGGAATGTTCGCGCACTGGCCGCCCAGCGCCGCCGTCTGATCCTCCAGCATGCCGAGGCCGGCACAGTGCTGACGCGCCTGCTGGAAGAAGCTGGCGCGGTGCCGCCCGGCAAGCACCACCTCGGCGCCGACCTGCCGGCCTGGTGGGCGCACCTGCCGCTTGCCCCGGCCGACCAGCAGCTGGCGCGCGACAATGTGGCCGCGTTAAATCGCGCCGCCGCCCTGCTGCGCGCGCTTGAGCAGCGCATGCTGGCGCTGGCGAACTGCGCGCCCTGGTGCGAATGGGTGGCGCGGCTTCGCGTTCTGCCCGGCATCGATACCGTGGAGGCGCTGGTTCTGATGAGCGCAATTGGCGCGCCCGAGCGCTTTGCGACGCCCGCGCAGCTCGCCAGCTATGCCGGCCTTGCGCCCGGTGCGTCCCCCGGAAACACACCCGAAGGACGGCCCGAGCTGCGCGCCGCCATGCTCGCCATTGGCGCGCGCGCCGCCGAGCACGATCGCGCCTGGGGCGCGCGCTACGAAGCCCTGGCCCAGCGCATCGGGCCCGAGCACGCGCGCGTGGCAGTTGCCCGCAAGCTGCTGATGAATGTGTGGCGCGCGCTGGCCACGGTGCCGGCTGCCCGCGCCGTCGGGGAAGAAGCTGCCCAGCCAATGCGCCCGGCAGCATAGCATCTGCGGCTGATCCATGGGGCGTTCAGCAGGCTGCAATCCCCACCTGCACGCCCCTCTCCATCCTCGTGAGCGCAGCCCAGGTGCAGCAGCAAGAAAGCGATGCGGGAATCAGGGCAAAGTTTCTGCATTGTAATCACTACCCCCTACTTTCCATCCCCTAACCCCTGCCCCCAAAGCGCACAGGAAAACATACGTAATTCTCTCGATAGCGCCACCTGCTTGGATTTGCTATGGTAGTGGCAGCCTGCCGCAGTGCAGGCTTCCGTGCTTGAACCATAGCGCGTTTTCCCCTTCCCAATGGGGAATATAAAATATTTCACACCCCGTATTACATCAAAAGATGTATGGAGCCGGCCCACCAGCATGCTATAGTTTTCCCACATCCACACAAACTCCAGGGAACCGCAGCCCCTGCCAACGTAGCTATTCGGTATCGAACGGCATAGTGCATCGCTCACGGTAAGCCTTGCTCACGGCAATGGCTTGCGTCTGCATGCTCATCACTCGCAGGAGAACTGCCATGCCTCGCTCGATGACGCGTATCACCCTGCCCTACGCCCTGCTGTGTATCATCCTGTTTGCTTGTGCCCTGGCCGTGCTGCCCCGCGCCCACGCTGCGTTTGCGCCCGACCCGGTAGCGGCGGCGTGGCAGCGCGTGCAGGAGCGCGGCGCCTACAGTTTCGATAGCGACGTTGTGCAGACCACCACGCCCAGCGCGTCGGTGGCGAACATTGGGCTCAGCAGCCGCGAGCAGCGCCTGCACCTCGCCGGCCAGAACGATCTGCGCAGCAACAGCACCCAGATGCGGCTCTGGACTGCCGGTGGGAGCGTGCTGCAGGCCGAAAGCGGCGTCGAGGCGCGGCTGGTGAACGGCAAGGCCCAGCTGCGCCAGGGCGATGGCGCCTGGCACGATGCGCCCGGCCTGAGCGAAACGCTTGCGCCCGCCGGCGATTTCCTGGGCTACCTGGCAGCTGTGCGCGATGTGCAGGGCCACGCGCCCGAATCGCGCGCAGGCGTTTCGTTCACGCGCTACACCTTTCGGGT
>LJCR01000055.1 GCA_001399705.1 Kouleothrix aurantiaca | reverse complement strand
GGATCTGGAGCTTCTGGTGGCGCGTGCCGGGCAGGGCGTCCATGGCGCCGCACTTGATCAGGCTTTCCAGCACGCGCTTGTTCAGCGCCGCGCGGTCGACCCGGTCGCAGAAATCTTCCAGGCTCTTGAACATGCCGCCACTCTCGCGCGTGCCAATCACGGCGTGTACGGGGCCGCTGCCCACGTTGCGAATGGCCGAAAGGCCGAAGCGAACACCGAGGCGATTCGAGAAATCGGCCAGCTGGCCGTCGGGCAAGCGCTCGATGGTGAAGCCCTCGCTGCTGCGGTTCACGTCGGCCGGCAGCACTGCCACGCCCAGCCGGCCGCACTCGGCCACGCTCTTGGCCACTTCTTCGATCTCGCCGGCCGCAGCCGTGAGCACCGCCGCCATATACTCGGTTGGGTGGTTGGTTTTGAGCCAGGCAGTCTGGTACGAAAGCAGGCCGTACAGTGTTGCGTGCGGGCGGTTGAACGAGTAGCCGGCGAAGGGCAGGATCAGCTCCCACAGCTGCGTGGCGATCTCCTGGCTGATGCCCTTTTTGCCACAGCCTTCCTTGAAGCGGATCTCGTTCTCGCCCATCAGCTCTTTGTTCTTCTTGCTGATGGCCTTGATGACGATATACGCTTCGCCAAGCGTGTAGCCGGCAATCGTCTGGAGCAGCTGCATGATCTGCTCCTGGTAGACGATCACGCCGTAGGTGTCTTCCAGGATGGGCTTGAGGATCGGGTGCAGGTATTTGATGTTGTGCGGGTTGTTTTTGTTCTGAATGTAGACCGGGATCTGTTCGAGCGGGCCCGGGCGGTACAGCGCGACCATGGCGTACAGGTCGTCGACGCGGGTCGGGCGCAGCTGCATCAGGTAGCGGGTCATACCCGCGCTTTCCAGCTGGAAGACGTTGGTGGTTTCGCCGCGCCCCAAACTTTCAAAGGTCTTGCGGTCTTCCAGAGGGATGTCGGCCAGCTCCAGCTTCTGGCCGGTGGTCTGCTGAATGTATTTCAGCGCCTCGGCCACGATCGAGAGGTTGGCGAGGCCCAGGATATCCATTTTCAGCAGGCCCATCTTGGCCAGCGTCGGGCCTTCAAACGCCGCCATTACGGCGTTTTCGTCCTTGGATGTGCGCTGCAGCGGCACCATTTCGTCGAGCGGGTTGCGGCTCACCACCACGCCACAGGCGTGCGTGCCCACGCTCTTCATGCGGCCTTCGACCTTGCGCGCCCAGTCGATCAGGTTGTGCAGCTCGGGGTTGCCGTCGTAGATCTGCTTCAGCTCGGGCACGCGCTCCAGCGCCTGCGCGATCGTGGTGCCAACCGGCAGCGAGGGGATGAGCTTGGCGACGCGATCAACCTCGCTGAGCGGGATGTCGAGCACGCGCGCCATGTCGCGCAGCGCCGCTTTCGCGCCCAGCGTGCCGTAGGTGATGATCTGCGCGACATTCTCGCGGCCGTAGGTGCTGGCAATATAGTCCAGAATCTCACCGCGCCGCGAGTCGGCGAAGTCGGTGTCGATGTCGGGCATCTCAAGGCGCTCGCGCGACAGGAAGCGCTCGAACAGCAGCTTGTTCTTAATCGGGTCGACGTCGGTGATATACAGGCAGTACAGCACCAGCGACGCGCCGGCCGAGCCACGCGGCAGGGCCGGGATGCCGTTCGTGCGGGCAAACTTCACATAGTCCCACACGATCAGCATGTAGTCGGGGAAGCCGGTGGCGTTGATCACATCCAGCTCGTAGTCGAGCCGGCGCACGTATTCTTCGGTCGGGCTGCCGCCGGTGCGCTTCATCAAACCTTCTTCGCACACAAATTTCAGGTACGAAGCGGCGTCGTGCCCTTCGGGGATGAAGTTCAGCGTCGGCAGCTGCACGCGCCCGAAGTCCATCTTCAGGTGGCACATATCGGCGATGCGGCGGGTGTTTTCCAGCGGCGTGGTGCCGTAGCGCTTGAAGAGCTGCCACATCTCATCGCCCGACATGATGTGGTAGCTGTCGTCCATCTGGTAGTTTTTGGTGCAGAAATCCTTCATGGTCAGGTTGAAGCCCATGGCCATGACATGCTTCTGTGCCTCAAGGTCTTCGCGCCGCACAAAGTGCGTGTCGTTGGTCGCCACCAGCGGGATGCCCAGCTCCTTGCCGATGCGCACCAGCTCGTCGTTGATCGGCTCCAGCTCGGGCGTATTGCCGTGAAGCTGCAATTCCAGGTAGTAGTTGTCGGGGCCGAACAGGTCGCGGTACCAGGCCGCCGCTTCGCGCGCTTCCTTTTTCTGCTGCACGGTCAGGTGCTGAATCACCTCGCCGGCAATGCACGACGAGGTGGCGATCACGCCCTCGTGGTATTTCTCCAGCATCGCGCGGTCGATGCGCGGGCGGGCGAACACGCCACGGCCCATGCCGTCGAGGTGCGCGCGCGAGGTGAGCTTGACCAGGTTGGCGTAGCCAACTTCGTTCTGCGCCAGCAGCAGCATGTGGAAGTAGTTCTTGCCGCCCTTGACCATCGGGTCTTTCGCCGAGCCGGGCGCCATGTACGCTTCTACGCCAATGATCGGCTTGATGCCAACCTTTTTCGCGGCGGCGTAGAAGTCCATCGCGCCATACATCACACCGTGGTCGGTCAGCGCAATGCTGTCCATTCCAAGCTCGGCCGCCCGCTCCACAATGCCTTTGGTGGTAGCGTAGCCGTCGAGCAGGCTGTATTCCGAATGGACGTGGAGATGGGTGAAATCGCTCATGCTGGCTCCGAACAATGCAGGCCGCCGCAGCAAAAAATTATTTACACTTCGCAAAAACGCCGGCCCGGGCAAAGAGTCTTATCATGCCGCAAAGCCATGCACGCGCATAGCAGTTGTGTCAGCAAATCTCGCTATTTTCCGCATTGTATGAACATAATGCAGCAGCGTTTTATTTCTGATGGAACGGCTGCTTTGCATTATAGCACAGTCATGCGATTTCCTGTGGTGGATAAACGGTGAATAGTGTAAGCCATTCTTGGGGATAACCTGTGTATAATGTGGATGAAATTTTTGTTCTATGTCAGGAGTCAGGTTTCAGGAGTCAGAAATCAGAATAGTTTTGCCGTTCTGAACCTTTTCAGCTATCAAAAGCGTCTGCCGGCAAATAAACCGCAAAGAGCGCAAAGAGCGCAGAGAGTTGAATGTTTACAGGTTGCACGTTGCAGGTTGTTCTAATGCCGCCTCCTGCCTCCTGCCTCCTGCTGCCTGCTGCCTGCCTCCTGCCGGCTGCTCCCGCGCATGGCACAGCGCTTGCTCGCTTCTTTAAAAGAGTGCGATTTGCGCAAAGGAGGCTACGATGTGCGGTGGTATTCGCTTCAAGTACGACGAAACGCTTGAGCCCGCGCTGGCTGAGATGATCAGCCCGGCGCAGCTCGATCAGGCGCGCAGCAGCGGCGTGGTCGAGAGCGTGTTCTGGGGCGCGCGCCCAATCCTGCCCGCAGTTGTCGACGGCGAGCTAAAGATCTTCGATTGGGGCAACCGCGACGACAGCCTCAAACTGCCGAAGACCGGCTGGCTGCGCATCGAAAGTCTGGAAGCCGGCAAGTGGAACTACCTGCGCCCGCGCGAGGTCGTCATTCCTGCGCTGCAAGGCGTGGAGAAAAAGGTCTGGTTTGGCATCGAGCACGGCATTCGCGGCTTTCTCGTCAGGCGCGGCGACCAGGCGCGCGTCTACATGCTCACCCTTCCGCCCACCCCTGAGTACCGCGCGCTCACTGGCCACGACCGCATGCCCGCGCTGATTGCGCAGGACGCTGTTGTGCCGCTTGCAGGCGCGGCGCAGCAGAAAAGCTTCGGCGCATAGAACGCTGGTGCTGGCAGCTTCTGCCCTAAAAAAGTAAAAATACGGTATAATGCATCGAAATACGAGTCTGCATCGTAGCTCAAAAACAACCTAATTCTTCCTCCACACCACCCTTACCAGCTCGAAGATCAAAGCCAGTGCTAAAGTACACTGGTGCGCAGCATTGAACTGCGCGCTTTGCATTTTAAAGAGGCAATTCTTTTATGATATCGCAGCATACGCGCGAGAAACTGCGCTTTTCTGGCGTAATCGCGCAGACATCGCATATTGAAGATGTGCTCATCACCGACCTGCGCCACACGATTGCGACACTCGGTGCCGATGGCGGTATGAACAGCCCTTCGATCTACGACACAGCCCAGGTTTTGCGCTTTGCCCCGCCCAAGGGTATGATCTGGCCGGCGCTCGAATGGCTCGCCGAGCAGCAATACCCCGATGGCGGCTGGGGCGACCCGGCCGTCCCCCGCGCGCGCGATGTCTCTACGCTTGCCGCCATTCTGGCGCTGCAAAAGTATGGCGCCCGCCTGCAAGAGCGCCGCGCTATCCACGCCGGGCTGTCGTTTCTGCGCCACCAGGCGCCTTACTGGTCGCACCTTGCGGATGATCTGCCGGTTGGCGTTGAGCTGCTACTGCCGCAACTGCTGAAAGAAACCGCCGCAGCTGGCTTGCTCGTTCAGGTTGCGCCGTATGCGCAGCTTGTCGCGCTGGGCGAAAAGCGCCGCGCGCTGATCGGGTCGCGCCGCTGGCCGGCTGGCACGCCGCCGGTGCATTCCTGGGAGGCCTGGGGTACGATGCCCTATGCCGCCGAGCTCGACGGCAGCGGCGGCGTGGGCCACAGCTCGGCGGCAACCGCGGCCTGGCTGCACGCCGCCAGCGCGAAACCCGAGCTGGCCGCCGAACGCGAGCGCGCCGAGCACTACCTGCAGTGCGCTGCGTCGATGACGGGCATTGACCTGCCGGGCGTGGTGCCGGGCGTGTGGCCGCTCACATGGTTCGAGCTGGTGTTCAGCCTGTATATGCTCAGCACTGCCAACCTGCTCGATCACCCGGCCCTGCAGGATGTGGTTGGGCCGCAGGTCCAGGCATTGAGCCAGGCATTCACGCCGCACGGCATTGGCTTCAGCGATTATTTCATGCCCGATGGCGACGATACTGCCGCCGCGCTTGTGATCCTGCACAGCGCCGGCTACCCGGTCTCGGCCGCGCCACTGCGCCGCTTCGAAACCGGCGACCACTTCTGCGCCTTCCCCGGCGAGCTGCAGCCCTCGCTTTCGGTTGTGGCGCACGCGGCTCACGCACTTCAGGTGCTGGGCGAGCCGGCCAATACCGCCTACGACTACATCGCCCGGCGCCAGGAAAGCGATGGACGCTGGCTGGGCGATAAGTGGCAGAGCGCGTGGTTCTACACTACCAGCCAGGCAATAATTGCCCTGCCCTATGAGCCATATCAGGAAGCGATCAATCGCGCCGTCGAACAGCTGATTAGCTACCAGGCGCCCGACGGCGGGCTGGGCGGCTACCACGGCTCAACCACCGAAGAAACCGCCTACATGGTGCTGGGCCTGCGCCACCTGCGGCGCAATGGCGTACTATTTGAGGAAGGCATGCTTGCGCTGGCCGCCGCCGAGCGCTGGATGCTCGACAACTACCGGCCATTCCGCCAGCACGCGCCGCACCTCTGGCTCGACAAGGATGCCTACCGCCCGCCGCGCCTGGTGCGCATCATTGAGCTGGCCGCAACCTTGCCCGATCGCTGGTAGGAACTAAACGCTCTGCGCTTGCCAAAGTGTAAAAAGAAAGGACGAAGGGTGAATTATGCCCTTCGTCCTTTGCCGTTGTCCTTTGGTCGCGCTATGCGCCCTGCCGCGCGCCGCAGTTCGGGCAGAACATCGCCGAGTTCGGCATCTGGAAGCGGCAGTTCGGGCAGAACTTGTTGCCGGCTACCGAGCCAGCCGCGCCCATGGGCGGCTGCGCCGGCTCGCTGCTGATCGGCACGTTCTGCGCCACGGGCGGCGCAGTTTGCGCGGGCGGCTCTACAAACACCTCCGCCTGCGCGCGCTTCAGCTCTTCTTCCTTCACGGTGATGTTGCCCTGCAGCGCGTCCAGCGCTTTCAGCAGTTCGCCCAGCGTTGGCGACTGGATCTGCCCGGCGCGATACAGCTGAATCGCGCGGTCGCCAAACTCGATCCGGTTGCCGTCGATCTGCCGCTTCAGCTCGTTGATCTCGCTTTGCAGCTTGGTCGTTCGCTGAAACTTGTCCGCCTCAAACTTCGCGCGGTCGCCTACCTGCGAAATCGTCTTACTCAAATTATCGAGCAGCCCCATAGCGCCTCCATAATGCCCATTGGCACGCCGCAATTTTCGCGGCGTCACTGCTGCTTAGACGAGCGCAGTGCCTCGTTTGATGCAGCTATTGTACCAGAGTGCGCCCGAATTCGTTAAGCAGCCGGGCAGTGTCGTTCGGTTGATGTTCGTTTCTGCTTGCCAAATGACCACGGACCACACACTCGTCGTCAGTCGTCGGTCGTCATAACCAGAAATGGATTTCGACCGCGCTGTACTATATTCGTTCAAACAACAAGAACTTCGGAGAATTTCACCACCAACACACCAAGGCACCAAGATCATGAATTCTTGGTGCCTTGGTGCTTGTTTCAACGTAGTGGTGCTAGGCAGCCGGCACCAGCGGCACGCGCCGCCGCCGCCCTTCGCGCAAAAATGCTACATGCCAGGGGCTGCGGCCCTGGAGCTCCTGCACCGCCTGCCGGAGCGATTCGACGCTATCGGTCGTGCGCTCGCCCAGTGCCAGGATCACGTCGCCGCTTTGCAGGCTGGCGCGCGCCGCCGCCCCGCCCGGCGCAACATCCAGCAGCAGCACGCCGCGCTTCTGCTCAAGCGAAAGCGCGCGCTGTACGTCTTCATCAATTGGCACGTCCAGCCCGCTGATGCCCAGCGTGCCGCGCGCAATGCTTTGCCGGTGCGCAGCCGTAATCTGCCCGATTGCGTCGAGCACGGCGCTGGCCGGGATGGCGAAACCAAGCCCCTGCGCAAACGGCAGGATCGCGGTAGTAATGCCGACAACACGACCCTGCACATCCACCAGCGGCCCGCCCGAGTTGCCCGGGTTGATTGGCGTGTCGGTCTGGATCAGCTCGCCCAGGTTGGTGTTGCGATCGAGCGGCAGCGAGCGGTTGAGCGCGCTGACCACGCCAGCCGTTACGGTGAAATCAAGCCCATACGGGTTGCCAATTGCCAGCACCAGCTGGCCCACCCGTAAGGGCGCGGCATTTATCTCGGCTACCGGCAGGCTGCCCTGCCCCACCCGCAGCAGCGCCAGGTCGCGCTCGGGCCGCGACCCGATCACGCCCGCTGGCAGCGAGCGGCCATCGGGCAGCGTTACCTTCACGCGCGAGGCGCCGGCCACCACATGCGCATTCGTGACGATCGCGCCGTCGCTGCCATAGATCACGCCCGAGCCAATGCCCTGGCCGCGCCCGCGCCCGTCGCCGCGCCCCGTCTCGACTTTCACAACTGCCGGCCCGGCGCGCTCGGCTGCGCTGCTTATTGCGTGCGAATAGGCATCCATTGCTTCGCGTTCCTGCGCCACTGTACTCATTGCCTTCGCCTTTCTGCCCTTGCGCCTGCCCAGCGCCGCGCCCAGGGGTAGGTGTGTGGCAGTAGTATAGCTGCCCGTAATATCGAAGTCAACGTAATTTCAGTTACACAATTACATTTCTTACGAAACTCTAGCACAAAAAAAGACGCGCAGCATGGTGCTGCACGCCTTTCGGTTTGGGAAAAGAAACGCCTATGGCTCGGCCAGCTTGTACCCAACACCGCGCACCGTCACAATAATGCGCGGGCGCGATGCCTCAATTTCAACCTTCTCACGCAGGCGGCGCACGCACACATCAACGAGGTTGGTTTCGCCCACGTAGTCGTAGCCCCACACCTCGCGGAACAGCGTCTCGCGATCGAACACCTGGCCGTAGTTGGCAGCCAGGAAGTAGAGCAGCTCGAACTCCATCGGCGTCAGGTTCACGCCCTGCCCGCGCACGCTCACCCGGTGGCGCGGCTCGTCGATCTCCAGCTCGCCCACGCGCACAATCGGCGGCGCGGCGCGGTGCTTGTAGCCTTCCACCCGCCGCAAAATCGACTCAACGCGCGCGATCAGTTCGGCGGTTTTGAATGGCTTGGTGATGTAGTCGTCGGCGCCAAGCTCGAAGCCGTGCACCACATCCTCGGTGCCATCGCGCGAGGTCAGGATCACAATCGGCACGTCCGAGCGCTCGCGGATGCGCTGGCAGGCTTCAAAGCCATCGACATAGGGCATCATCACATCGAGGATCACGACATCGAAGTTGCCGCCCTCAAACGCCTTCAGCGCCTCCAGGCCATTTTTCACCGCCACAATCTCGTAGCGCGGGTCTTTCAGCGTCACCTGAATAAGCGTCGCAATGGAGGGGTCGTCGTCGGCCACCAGAATGCGGCGGGTGGCGTTGCCTTCGTCCTGGGTGCGGTCAGAGGTTCGTCGGATCAGTCGCATAGTTATTAGGATTTACGATTGACGATTTACGATTGACGATTGCGAGGATTTGGCCATTGCAATCGTCAATCGTAAATTATAAATCATAAATTGACTAGACGGCTTCTTCCAGCCGGCGGCGATACTCATTGCGCTCGGGCGCGCGGGGCACCATAATCGGGTGGCCGCGTTTCTCCACCACCTCGGCGTTGATGATACAGCGCCCGATATGCTCTTGCGATGGCACATCGTACATAATATCGATCAGCACTTCTTCCACCACAGTACGCAGCGCGCGCGCGCCCGTGCGCGAGGCCAGTGCGCGCGCGGCAATCGCGTCCAGCGCGTCGGGCGTGATCTCCAGCTCGACATGGTCGAGCGCCAGCATTTTCTGGTACTGCTTGACAATCGCGTTGCGCGGCTCGGTCAGGATGCGAATCATCGCTTCTTTGTCGAGCGGTTGCAGCGCGGCCACCACCGGGATGCGCCCGATGAACTCGGGAATAAAGCCGTAGCGCAGCAGGTCGTCGGCGGTGCACTGCGACAGGAGGTATTCCTGATCGAGCGCGCCTTCTTCGGCGCTGTGCTGGAAGCCCAGCGTGCGCTGCCCGCCAACCCGCCGGCTGATGATCTGGTCGATCCCTTCAAATGCGCCGCCGCAGATGAACAGGACGTGCGAGGTGTCGAAGGCGATG
>LJCR01000548.1 GCA_001399705.1 Kouleothrix aurantiaca | reverse complement strand
AGCCAGCAGTCGGCGCTGGCTGCTGGCGACAGCGCAGCGGTGCGCAAAGCCACCGAAGCAGGGCTGGAGCTGGTCGATACCATGGAAAAGCTGTTTTAGGCGCGGCTATTGGCGCAGGCGGGCGTTTTGCCTGTGGATCAGCGCCGATCATGGCTTGAGAAAGGTTCTGGCGAAAGGCCGCGCTTGTCCTTCACATCCCCTGCTGTGGCCGCCCCGCAGCAGGGGACGTATTTTGCACGCATGTTCGTATTTCTGCCGAAATTTGCAGAACTACTCTTTACAAAACGGCAGCAGTACCGTATAATGCAGCTTCGTTAACGGTGTCACTTTGGCGCCCGCCTGGTTACAATCCTTAGTAAGGTAAGATAGCTTTCAGGAATTGTGTATGGTTAGAGCTGAGAGCGTGACTCTCAGTTCTTTTTTGGCTAAACGCGAGGCGCCCTGTAGTAGCGCCTAGGGCGTAGCCCCAATGGACAAAGGCAAAGAGTTATGAGTGACAAACCCGCATACCTGACCCGTGATGGCCGCGCGAAACTTGAGGCCGAGCTGGAAGAACTGCAGACCGTTGGCCGCCGCCAGGTGGCCGAGCGCATTGGTGCAGCCAAAGAGCTTGGCGACATCTCCGAGAGCGGCGAGTACGAAGATGCCAAAAATCAGCAGGCGCACCTTGAGGGGCGCATCCGCGAGATCAAAGGCATCCTGTCACGCGCGCAGCTCATCGACGAAGAGAATGGGCACGGCAACGAGGTGCGGGTTGGGTCGAAGGTGACGGTGCGCGTCGAGGGCGAAGACGAGGACGAAACCTGGTCGATCGTCGGCAGCGCCGAAGCCAAGCCGCGCGAAGGTAAAATCTCGAACGAGTCGCCGCTGGGCTCGTCGCTGCTTGGTAAACGCCGCAACCAGAAAGTCACCGTTAACACCCCGTCGGGCACCATGAAGCTCACCATCGTGAAAATTCAGTAACCGCCCGCGTGATGCGTATCCGTGATCCGTGATCGGAGACGCTCCGCATCACGCATCACGGATTAGGCATAACGTAGCGCTATGGAACTGAATGAACTCCAACAGCAGCGCCTGGCCAAGCTGGAACGGCTGCGCGCTGCCGGGCTCGATCCCTTTCCACCCCGCTCACAGCGCACCCATAGCATCGCCGCCGTGCTGGAGCAGATCGACGCCCTGATCGAAGGCGGCGAGCGCGTGACAGTGGCCGGCCGCATTATGGGCGCGCGCCGGATCATGGGCAAGCTGGCTTTCGCGCACATCGCCGACGAAACCGGCACCATCCAGCTGTGGGTCAGCCGCGCCGACCTGGGCGAAGAATGGTTTGCCCGCTTCCGCGACGACCTCGACACCTTCGACATTGTTGAAGTGAGCGGGACGCTGCGCCGCACCAAGACGGGCGAGCCGTCGGTGTTTGTCGAGCAGATGGCCGTGCTCGCCAAGTCGCTTAACCCGCCGCCCGAGAAGTGGCACGGCCTCACCGACGTCGAAGCGCGCCTGCGCGAGCGCTACCTCGACCTGATCGTCAACGACGAGGTGCGCCAGATCTTCCGCACGCGCGCCAAGATCATCACGGCGATGCGCCATTTTCTGGATGAGCGCGGCTTTCTGGAAGTTGAAACGCCCGCCTTGCAGCCCGTCTATGGCGGCGCGTCGGCGCGGCCGTTTGTGACGCACCACAACCAGCTCAAGCAGCAGCTCTACCTGCGCATCGCCGACGAGCTCTACCTCAAGCGCCTGATCGTCGGCGGCATGGGCAAGGTGTACGAGATCAGCAAGGACTTCCGCAACGAAGGCGTGGACCGCACGCACAACACCGAGTTCACCATGATGGAGTGCTACCAGGCCTTTGCCGACTACAACGACATCATGGCGCTGGTGGAAGAAATGTTCCGCGCGATTGTGCAGGCGGTGCACGGCACAACCACGATCGAGTACCAGGGCCAGACGATCGACTTTGGCAAGCGCTGGGATCGCGTTTCGATCCCCGAGGCAATTGTCGAGAAGACCGGCATCGACATCATGCAGATCACCGAGCTTGTGCCGCTGCAGCAGGCCATCCGCGCAGCTGGCCTGAAGGTCGATAACAAGCCAAGCTGGGGCAAGCAGGTCGACGAGCTGTTCAGCGAATACATCCAGCCGCTGCTCATCCAGCCGACATTTATTATCGACCACCCGGTGCCGCTCTCGCCGCTGGCGAAAAAGCGCCCCGACCAGCCGCTGCTGACCGAGCGCTTCGAGCCGATCATCGCGGGCATGGAGATGGGCAACGCCTTTAGCGAGCTGAACGACCCGCTCGACCAGGAGCAGCGTTTTCTTGAGCAGGGCCGCGCCTACGATGCCGGCGACGACGAGGCCCAGCAGATGGACACCGACTACATTAATGCGCTGATGTATGGCATGCCGCCAACCGGTGGCCTGGGCATTGGCGTCGATCGCGTGGTGATGCTGCTGACCAACCAGTCGACCATTCGCGAGGTGGTGCTGTTCCCGCACTTGCGACAAACCGAGTAGTCAGGAGACAGGAGACAGAATAGCAATGATTCTTTGGAACTCAAAGAATTCATTGATTACAATGATCGTGCTGACTTCTGACTTCTGACTCCTGCATTCAAGGAGAACCCTATGCCCCGCTCACTTACCATCGAGCGCGAAAACCTGCCCGAGGTTGTACAAGGCTGGCTGCGCGCCGTCAACCTGGGCGAGGAAGAAACGGTCGAGCTGATTTTCACCGACCGCGAGGTGCTGCTGCGCCGGCCGCCCAGCCCGCATCTGCGCGAGTGGGCCAAAAGTATCAGCGATAAGTACGATCAAGTCTTCCGCGAGCTGACCGGGATATAAGTGCTGGGTGTTGAATGCTGAGTTTCAATTGCATCGAACTCAGCATTCACACGCAGCACGCAAAACTGTCTATGAACTACCTTAGCAAAGACGATGTGCTCGACCTGCACGCCTACGCCCTCACGCGCTACGGCGGGCGGCTGGGCATTGCCAGCCAGGATCGCCTGACGAATGCGCTCGACGCGCCGCGCCAGGTGATGTTTGGTGCCGAGCTCTACCCCGACCTGCCGAGCAAGGCGGCCGCGCAGACCTTTCTGCTGCTGAAAAGCCGGCCCTTCCTGGGCGCAAACGAAGTGACTGCGCTGCTGGCGCTGATGCGCCTGCTGGAGATCAATGGCGCGAATCTGGGCGACGCCAGCCCCGACGAGCTGCAGCGCATGATTCGCGCGGTGAACTACTCCGACCTCGACCGCGAAGGCGTGGAAAGCTGGTTGCGCGATCATCTCAGCGCGGTTGTGTAATGGCCAGTTGCCAGCACCGCCAAACGTGTTAGGATAAAGGGAATTCGCACGCCGAATTCCCTTT
>LJCR01000549.1 GCA_001399705.1 Kouleothrix aurantiaca | reverse complement strand
GGGCTGCTGGCCGCGGCGCGCGGCGACCTGGGGGCGAGCGCGGCTGCGTTTCACCAGGCGATCGAGCTCATCGAGACGATGCGCGCGCCGCTGCCGGCCGATGAATTCCGCACCGCCTTTATTGCCGACAAGCTGGCGCCATATACTGAGATGGTGCGCCTTTGCCTGAGCGACCCCGCCGGAAACCGTGTGGCCGAGGCATTCTATTACGCGGAACGTGCCCGCGCCCGCGCCTTGCTCGAGCTTCTTGGCACCGCCGAGCAGCGCCTTACACCCCCGCGCGATACTTTTGAAGCTACGCTGGTGGAGCGCCACGACGAGCTGCGCGCCGAACTTAACTGGTTCTACAGCCAGATCAACCGCCCATTTGAAGGCGATATCGGCGCGTACCCCGCCGCACTGAGCGGCTGGCAGGCGGCGGTGCGCGACCGCGAGGCGGCGCTGGCCGGTTTGATGCGCCAGCTTCAGCAAGGCGCTGCCGCAGGGATGCGCAACCCGACGCAAGCGCTCGATAGCGCCCGCCTGCAGCAAGCGCTCGGCAGCGACACTGCGCTGGTGAGCTTTTTCGAGCTGAATCAGCAGTTTGCGGCCTTTGTGGTTACAGGCGACGACATCAGCGTGGTGCAGTCGCTTGGCTCGGTTCCGGCTGTCACGGTTATTGTCGAGCAGTTGCGTTTTCAGCTTGAAACATTGCGCTATGGCTCGGCTAA
This sequence comes from Kouleothrix aurantiaca, assembly GCA_001399705.1. Lineage (GTDB taxonomy): Bacteria > Chloroflexota > Chloroflexia > Chloroflexales > Roseiflexaceae > Kouleothrix > Kouleothrix aurantiaca. The sequence goes on along the minus strand of LJCR01000549.1, from coordinate 2,656 downwards.
ACTCCACAGCCACATGGAACAGCTTACCGCGCGCACGCGCCGCCACCTTGGCGAGCTGTACTCGCGGCTACTACGCCCGCTTGAAGACCGGATCGGCGCGCGCCGTCTGATTATCGCGCCGCACCAGGTGCTGCACTATGTGCCCTTCCATGCCTTGTATGATGGCGCACGCTACCTGATCGAGCAGCGCGAGGTTGCCTACACACCCAGCGCCCAGGTGCTGCTCCATTGCCTGGAGCACGATGAACGGCCGCTCAACCACGCCGTGCTCGTCGGCATTCAAGATACGCGAACCCCCTATGTGCGTGAGGAAATCGAGGCGGTTGCGGCGCACTTTCCCACCCACACACTGCTGCTCGACCAGCAGGCAACACTTGATGCCGTGCAGCGTGCCGCGCCGCGCGCCGACGTGCTGCACCTGGCCTGCCACGGCCATTTTCGGCCCGACAACCCGTTGTTCTCGGCAATTGAGCTGAGCAACGGGCAGCTGACCGTGCGCGATACCTATCAGCTCGAGTTGCAGAGCCAGCTGGTGGTGCTCAGCGCCTGCGAAACGGGCGTGAATGATATTGCGCCCGGCAACGAGCTGCTTGGCCTGGCGCGCGGTTTTATGTCGGCTGGCACGCCCGCGCTGCTAATGAGCCTGTGGGCGGTCGACGACGCATCGACCGCCCGAACGATGGAAATTTTCTATACGCATCTGCGCCAGGGCATGCGCCCCGCTGCCGCACTGCGCCAGGCGCAGCTGGCCGTTTGCCAGGAACAGCCACACCCCTTCTTCTGGGCACCATTTACGCTCCTCGGTCGTTGGTGACAGTTTTGACATTTTGCCGTCTAAGATCTTAACAACCGATCCAAGCTGCGTTATAATTCGCATATTCTTCTGAGCATTCGGCCCATACATCCTTATTATGCTGCAGGCCTGAATACCCTGCTTTGCGCGCAACGTTGCGCACGCTCGGCAGGGAGCCAATAAGGAGTTTTCTATGCGTCTTTCGCGACGCCTGCAAATTGGTATTTTCGGTTTGCTCGTGGCGGTAGCTGTGCTGCCGACGTATAGTTTTGCCGCCCCTTCCCGCGATCGCCGCGCCACCTCGATTATTGCAAAGCTGGCGCCGGGCACCGATGTGCGCTTGTTTGCACGGCTCAATGGCCTGTCGGTGCCGGAATCGCAAATCGACAGCATGCCCGGCCTGTCGGCGTACCGCTTCAAAATTGAGGATGGCACCACCGTCAGCCAGAAGCTCGTGCAGCTGGTGGGCGACACACAGGTGACCTACGCCGAGCCCAATACCGACGGCCAGATCCCTGAAGCGCGCCAGCGCTCGTCGTGGGTGGTGGGCGGCAGCGACGGCGAGTATGCCAGCCAGTGGGCCGGCGAGAATATTCGCCTGCCGGCCGCACACACGGCCACCACCGGCACAGGGATTGTGGTCGCGGTCCTCGACACCGGCATCGATATGGAGCACCCGGCGCTGCGCGACCGGCTGATGCCAGGCTACGATTTCGTCGATGAAGATAGCGAACCGCGCGAAGAAGGCGAAGAAGGGCGCGATGCCGCGTTTGGCCACGGCACGCACGTTGCCGGGCTGGTGGCGCTGGCCGCGCCGGGCGCCAAGATCATGCCGCTCCGCACGCTGCATGCCGACGGCACTGGCGATATCTGGACGCAAGTACGCGCTATTCGCTACGCGATCAACAACGGCGCGGATGTGATCAACCTGAGCTATAGCTTCGAAGCGCGATCGCAACTCCTTGACGAGGTGCTTGGCCTGGTGACGTGCGTGGCCGGCGGTATTCAGGATTGCCGCCAGCTCACCCGGCCTGGCGCGGTGGTGGTGGCTGCGGCCGGCAACAGTGGCCTGCGGCTGCGCGAGTACCCCGCCGGCGACCAAGCGCCCGGCATCCTGGGCGTGGGCGCGAATACCAGCAGCAACACGCTGGCACCGTTCTCGACCTATGGCGCCTGGGTGCAGCTGATGGCCCCGGGCGAGCATATTATGAGCACGATCCCGGGCGGCGGCTACGCCAGCTGGAGCGGCACCTCGATGTCGACGCCGCTGGCGGCGGGTGTGGTGGCACTGGTGCGCGCGGCCTACCCGGCGCTGCGGCCGAACGAGGTGATTTCGCGCATTGCGACCACTGCCGCGCAGACCAATAGCGCGGTGCGGCGGCGATTGGATGCGGCAGCGGCGGTAGGTGCCTTGCCTGTCAGCAAACAGTCTGCACAAATTCAGCAAACCAGGGCGGCTCGGGGGAACCCGGGCCGCTTTTGCTTATGGCGCGATGTGTACCTGACCGACTGTGATGGCGTCGGCAGGCTGGCCGCCCACGCTGGTGGCCGGGCGCCCGCCGCTCGCCGGGTCGAACATGCCCAGCACCAGCGTGTAATCGCCGGGCGGCAGGCTGGCGGGCAGCGGCACGTCGTTGATGTCGACGGCGAGCGTGCCGGCGCGCCACGAGCTGGTGGGGAACAAGCCCTGCCAGGGGGGCGCGTCGCGCTGCGCTACGGTTGCGCCGGCAGCATCGCGCAGGTGCACAAAGATGAAATAATCGCGGTCGAAGGGCGCACTTACCTGCCAGAAGGTGCGCAGCGCCAGCACCCGCCCCGGCGCGAATTTCCGGGCCGGCTCCAGCCCGAGCGCGGGCGTTTTGG
>LJCR01000547.1 GCA_001399705.1 Kouleothrix aurantiaca | reverse complement strand
GCGTTTCTTTCTGCGGGCGCTCTCGGGTTGGCACTCGGGCGGCGCGGGAAACACGCCCACACCCGTATTGTGACACAGCTTCGGCGTTTCGGCTACTGCCGGGAACGAGCTATTGGCCACCGAGCGCACTGAGAGCACAGAGCGGAACGGCCAAAACGGGAAACTTTCAGTGTTCTCTATGGCTATGCCGTTTCCTCTCGGCCTGTGCATTATCCAGATGACAATGCGAAAATGGGAAAGAACGTTAATGTCGCAATCCCCAAACCCTATTCCCTAACCCCCAACCCCTGCGCTGCAAGCGCACTACGGTTCGCCAAACAACAGCATGCCTTTGATCAGGCCGGTGTCGGGCGCGAGCCAGCCCGGGAATTCGTCGACAAACGCGTCGCTGGTGGCGCGGTGCGTGATCCACGGCTGCGTGTCGATTGCGCCGGCTTCGATCTGCGCAATCACGCCGCGCAGATCGCCCGAGGTGGCGTTGCGGCTGGCCAGCAGCGAAATCTCGCGGCGGTGGAAGTTCGGGTCGTTGAAGGTAATGTCGCCCTGCATCAGGCCGACAAAGATCAGCCGCCCGCCGTTCGCCACCAGCTCGAAGCCGCGCATCATCGAGGCGGCGTTGCCGGTGGCGTCGAACACGGCCGTCGGCAGGTCGCCATGCGTGATCGCGCCGATCGCTGCGTCGGAATCCGCACCCGCGCGCACGGCGTGGTTGGCCAGGCCCTGCGCCTGCGCAAATGCGAGACGCTCGTCGCTGATGTCAAGTGCGATCACGTCCGCGCCGGCCAGCCTGGCGAACGGCATCACCGTCAGGCCGATCGGCCCCGCGCCGACGACCACAACCTGCTCGCCGGGATCGAGCGCGGCGCGGCGCACGGCGTGCGCGCCAATGCCCAGCGTTTCCACCAGCGCAAGCTGCTCGAGCGTGAGTTTTTCGGAAGCGTGGAGCTTGCTGGCCGGCACGAGAATGCACTCGCGCATGCCGCCGTCGGTGTGCACGCCAAGCACCTGCAGGCTGGTGCAGCAATTCGTTTTGCCGCGCCGGCAGGCGATGCAGGTGCCGCAGTTCAGGTAAGGCTCGACGGCGCAGAGCGCGCCGGCTGGCGGGCCTTCCGTGCCAGGGCCAAGCGCCAGCACCTCGACGCTCAGCTCGTGGCCGAGGATGCGCGGGTAGCTAAAGAACGGCTGCCGCCCGTGAAAGGCGTGGATATCGGTGCCGCAGATGCCGACGCGCCGCACGCGCACCAGCGCCTCGCCAGGGCCGGGCGCGCTTGGCTCGGGCGTGCTGCCCAGCCGCAAGTGGCCGGGCTGTTCGAGAATAATTGTTTGCATAAATTTCCTGTTTCAGGTTTGAACGTTTGAAGGTTGCAGGTTGCGGGGCGAACACAGGGTTCGCCCGTACACAATTCTGTACAGATGAACCTTGTGTTCGCCCCGCAAGCCACTCTACCCGAACCGATTCGCCTCCGGGTCGCTGTCGTCGTAGCCCTCGGCGTCGAGCAGCGGCCACAGCTCGTCGGGGATGGCGTGCTGCGCCAGCTCGACGGTCTGCGCGACGCGCTCGGGCCTGGTGATGCCGATAATGGTGGAGGTGATGCGCGGGTCGCGCAGCGAGAATTGCAGCGCGGCGGCGGCCAGCGGCACGCCATGCTCGTTGCACACCGCCTCCATGTGCTGCGCGCGCCGCAGCGTCGTGGCGTCCGCTTCCTGGTAGGCGTAGCGCGCATAGGCCGAGGGGCCTTTCGCCAGGATGCCGCTGCCATAGGGCGCGGCGTTCAGCACCGCCATGCCGCGCTGCGCAGCCGCTTCGAGCAGCGGCGCGGCCGAGCGGTTCAGCAGCGTGTAGCGGTTGTGGGTGATCATCGAGCCGAACGCGCCAGTTTCGACATAGCGCGTCATCATGTCGACCGGCCCGCCCGCCACGCCGATCTGGTCGATCACGCCCTGGCGCTGGTAGTCCTGCAGCACTTCCAGCGGGCCGCCCGGCCCCATCACGTTCTCAAAGGTGGTGTGCTCGGGGTCGTGCAGAAACACGATCTGCAGGCGATCGAGGCCCAGCAGCTGCAGGCTGCGCTCCAGCGAGCGCTTCATCTGCTCGCCGCTGAAGTCGCCAGTTTTGCCGTCGCGATCGACCTTGGTGCCCAGCACGTAGCCCTCCGGCAGGCCGCCCAGATCGCGCAGCATCAGGCCGATGCGCCGCTCGCTCTCGCCGTCGCCGTAGGACGCCGCCGTGTCGAGGTAATTGATCGGGCTGCTGAACGCGGTGCGCAGCGTATCGAGCGCCTGCTCGACCGACACGCCATAGCCAAAGGTGTCGGGCATGCTGGCGAGCGGCGCGCAGCCGATGCACAGGGGCGTGACGAGGATGTCGCTGCTGCCGAAGCGGCGCGGGGCGATTGAAGGTGGCATGGTTCGGCCTTTCTCGCATTATGAAGACCACCGACGACTGACGACCGACGACAGGAATTTGAACCGCAAAGGACGCGAAGGATTGAGTTGCAGGTTACAGGTTTACAGGTTGCAGGTTTACAGGTTGCAGGTTTGCAGGTTTGAATGTTACAGGTTGCAGGTTGCACTTGTTATCGACGCGCCCTTCGATACGCGGCTGCGCCGCACTCAGGACGCTAGTGTTCGCTCTCCCGAGCTCGTGTCTCCCCATCTCCTTGTCTCCCGTCTCCGTGCCTCTGTGCCTCCGTGGTTATTTTCCGGCGCCCTTCGATACGCGGCTGCGCCGCACTCAGGACGCAAGCTTTCGTCGTTCGTTGGTCGTCAGTCGTCGGTCGTCGGTCGCCCTAAATTCCGCCAAACGCCGAGAAGCCGCCGTCCACCGGCACGACGATGCCGGTCACGAAGCGCGCCGCGTCGCTGGCCAGCCACACCGCCGCGCCCACCAGCTCGTCGGGCTCGCCGAAGCGCCGCAGCGGCGTGTGGTCGATGATCAGCTGGCCGCGCGCGGTGAGCGAGTTGTCGTCGTTCAGCAGCAGCGCGCGGTTCTGCTCGCCGATAAAGAAGCCCGGCGCGATCGCGTTGACGCGCAGGTGCGGGCCATACTTCAGCGCCAGCTCGGCTGCCAGCCAGCGCGTGAAGTTGTCGATCGCGGATTTGGCGGCGGCGTAGCCCAGCACGCGGGTGAGCGGCTTCTGCGCGGCCATCGACGAGATGTTGATGATCGCGCCCGCGCCACGGTGGTGGGCAACCTCGTCACTGCCTCGCCCGCGAACGACACCATCACGCCGCTGACCGCGCTCGGCGCGGAGCTGGTGCTGGCCAGCGCGGCTGGCGAGCGCGTTGTGCCGCTGGACGAGTTCTACACTGGCTTTCGCGCCACTGCCCTGCGCCCCGACGAGCTGGTGCGCGAGATTCGCGTGCCG
>LJCR01000546.1 GCA_001399705.1 Kouleothrix aurantiaca | reverse complement strand
GCGGTTGAGAAAGAGCAGAACGAAAACTCGCTGGTGCGAACACTGCGCGAGATCCGTTCCGAAATGAAAAAAGTTGTCTGGCCGACGCGCGAAGAAACCGTGCGCCTGACCGTTGTAGTGATTGTTCTTTCTGCGATTATTAGTATTGTTCTGTTTACTGCTGACTCGATCTTTCAATATCTCATCCTTGCTCTTCAGAATGCGGTGAGCTAGCTAAGGTACGAGGGCACCGTTGACAGACCGAAACGACAAGCAGAGCGACTCGGAGTTTCAGGCGGATGATGGCCGACACTGGTATGTCATCCACACCTACTCGGGTTACGAAAATAAAGTGCGCCAGAATCTGATGCATCGCATCGAAACGATGGAGATGCAAGATCAGATTTTTCGTGTGATTGTGCCGACCGAAGAAGAAATTGAGATTAAAAACGGTCAGCGTCGCACGGTCCATAAAAAAGTATTTCCTGGTTATGTGCTTGTTCAAATGCGCATGAACGATAATTCCTGGTATGTTGTTCGCAACACGCCGGGGGTGACGAGCTTTGTGGGACACGGCAACCGCCCAACACCGCTCGATGACACCGAGGTCAAGGCTATCCTCAAGCAAATGGAAGAGGAAGCACCCAAGGTGCGCGTCAGCTACCAGGTTGGCCAGGCTGTCAAGATCACCGATGGGCCGTTCACCGACTTTGAGGGCGTGGTTGACGCAATTGACCACGAGCGCGGGCGCGTGCGCGTGCTGGTCTCGTTCTTTGGCCGCGAAGCGCCAGTTGAGCTCGATTTCCTTCAGGTGACGCGGCTGGTCGATTAACTATCGCGCTGTTCTCCTGCGAAGGGCGAACGACGAACGGCCGAACGCCGGCCCGACAATGGCGTCGGAGCTGGTGTTTACGCTCGCTCGTTCGTCCTTCTTCAGCGACATATGTTCATAAGGAGTAGATTGTGGCAAAGAAAGTCACGGGTGTCGTGAAGCTGCAGCTTCCGGCCGGCAAGGCCACTCCGGCACCGCCGGTTGGCCCAGCGCTGGGTAGCTACGGCATCAACATCATGGCCTTCGTAAAAGAGTATAACGAGAAGACCGCCCCGCAGGCCGGGAGTGTTATCCCGGTCGAGATCACGGTGTACTCCGACCGCTCGTTTACGATTGTGCTCAAGACGCCGCCGGCCGCCGACCTGCTGCGCAAAGCGGCGGGTGTGGACAAAGGCTCGGGCATCCCGAACCGCACCAAGGTTGGCTCGATCACGCGCGAGCAGCTGCGCAAGCTGGCCGAGCAGAAGATGAGCGACCTGAATGCGATCGACATTGCCGGCGCCGAGAAGATCCTGGCCGGTACCGCCCGCAGCATGGGTATCACGATTAAGGACTAAGTTCCCGGCACTTGGCCCGGGCAGTAGTTGTGGGAGGGCTTCGGCCCGCTTGACCACAGAGGAGCACACACAATGGCACGCGATCACGGCAAAAAATACACCGAGGCTCTGAAGAAGGTTGACCGCGCGCAGCTCTATGCGCCCCAGGACGCGGTTGCGCTGATCAAGTCGACGTCGTTCACCAAGTTTGACGCGACGGTTGAGGTGCATCTGCGGCTTGGTATCGACCCGCGCCACGCCGATCAGAACATCCGCACCACGGTGGCCCTGCCGCACGGCACCGGCAAGAGCGTGCGCGTGCTGGTGTTCGCGCAGGGCGAGGCAGCGCAGGCCGCCAAGGACGCAGGCGCGGACTTTGTTGGCGCCGACGACCTGATTGGCCGCATCGACAAAGAGAACTTCTTCGACTTCGACATTGCCATCGCCACGCCCGACATGATGGGCAAGGTCGGCCGGGTAGGCCGCAAGCTTGGCCCGCGCGGCCTGATGCCGAACCCGAAGAGCGGCACGATTGTGCAGCCCGAGGATTTGCCCCGCACGATCCGCGAAGTGCGCGGCGGCCGCGTGGAGTTCCGCAACGACCGCACCGGCCTGCTGCATGTGGCGGTTGGCAAGGTCAGCTTCAGCGAAGGCCAGATTCAGGATAATATCGCCGCTCTGATGGACGCCGTCAAGGCTGCTAAGCCGGCCGCGACCAAGGGCGTGTTTATCAAGAGCGTGACCTTCACCAGCACCATGGGCCCTGGCATCCGGGTCGACCCGGTTGCAGCGCAGGCAATGAGCGTGGGGAGCACGGCTGAGTAAACAGTTCGAACTCTTGAGTGCTGAGTTGTGGGTTTACCTGAATAACTCAGCACTCACCATCTAAATTTTAATAGCCCTAGACAGCGGGTGTTTGGCTTAATGGCCCTTGGGCCGCCCGCCGAGGCAGAACATCCAGTGGCGTTTGCCGCTGATTGGCTGCTGTGTCTAGGCACTGCGGCTTTTTTGTTGCATCCCTAACACATCCCACAGTGGGAGGAGGTGAATACAATGCCTACACAGCGCAAGGTTGAGTCGGTTGCCGATTTGACCGACAAGCTAAACCGCACACAGCTCACACTGGTGACTGACTATCGCGGCCTGACCGTGGCGGAGATCACCGATCTGCGCAAGAAGCTGCGCGACACGGGTGCCGAGCTGATTGTGGCGAAGAACACACTCACGCTGCGTGCAGCCAAAGAAACCGGCTACGAGGCACTTGAGTCGCTGCTTTCGGGCCCAACGGCCCTGGCGTTTGCGTTCCAGGATGCTGCCAAGACGGCTAAGGCGATTTCGGACTTTAACAAGGGCCCGAAGAAGCTGGTGGTGCGCGGTGGTATGCTGGGCAATGCGTTGCTCGGTGAGAATGTGCTCGAACAGGTTTCGAGCCTGCCCACGCGCGAGCAAGTGCTGGCCCAGATCGTTGGCGGCGTGGCCGCCCCGGTGTCGGGCGTGGTTGGCGTCATCAACGCCGCGATCACGAATGTTCTGTATGTGCTGCAGGCGCGCATCGACCAGCTCGAACCGGCTGGCGAGGCTGCGGCGTAGCGTTCCAGTGTTTGACGGTTGGACTGTTCCAACATTTCTTTGATAAGCACATCACTCAAGGAGAGATGAAATCATGGCGAGCGACAAGGTAAACAGCATCGTTGAGAGCATCGAGGGCCTGAATGTCCTCGAGCTGGTCGAACTCAAGAAGACCATGGAAGAGAAGTGGGGCGTGACGGCGGCTGCGCCGATGTTTGCGGCTGGCGTTGCGCCGGCGGCGGGCGGCGGCGACGGCGCGGCAGCCCCGGCGGCAGCCGAAGAGAAGACCGAGTTCGACGTCATCCTGACGGCGGCCGGCGCGAACAAGATCCAGGTGATCAAGGTCGTGCGCGAGCTGGTCAGCGGCCTGGGCCTGAAAGAGGCCAAGGACCTGGTCGAGGGCGCGCCGAAGCCCGTCAAGGAAGCCGTCAGCAAGGAAGAGGCCGAGGCCACCAAGGC
>LJCR01000545.1 GCA_001399705.1 Kouleothrix aurantiaca | reverse complement strand
AGCGTGCTTTTTCCGCAGCCGCTCGGCCCGATCAGCGAAACGAACTCGCCCGCCGCGATCGACAGGCTGACGTCGTGCAGGGCGGTGACGGCGCTGCCGTTGCTGTTATAAACTTTCGAGACATGATCAATGGCGATCATCGGGGCTGATTGTGTCATATCATTAACGGTTTACAGGTTGCAGGTCTACAAGTTTGCAGGTTTACGAGTTGCAGGTTGCAGGTTCCAAGTTACAGGTTACAGACAGCCGGGACGTTTTGCATACGCCTGCAGGTTGTAAATCAGAAAGGCACTTGACGATTGCTAATCGTAAATCCAAAATCGTCAATCGTACATCGCGCTACTCGGCTCGCCGCTCGCGAACAATCAGGCGCTCGGCCAGCGCCACCAGGCCATAGAATACCAGGCCGATCGACCCAGCCACCAGCACTGCCACAAACAGCACCGGCGGGCGCGAGTTGTAGTACTGCGCCGCATTGATAATCGTCACGCCCATGCCGCTCTTCGAGCCGGCCGGCAGCTCGGCCACAATCGCGCCGATCACGCTGGCGGTGGCGGCGACTTTAAGCGAGGTGAAGAGGTAGGGCAGCGCCGACGGCAAGCGCAGCTTCCAGAACGTCTGGTTGCCCGAGGCCGCGTACGAGCGCATCAGCGCCAGCGCGTCGGGCGGCACCGAGCGCAGCCCGCGCAGCATGCCGATCGTCACCGGGAAGAAGGTGAGATAGGCGGCCACCACGGCTTTGGAGATCAGGTCGGGCGCGCCGACGCGGCCCAGGCCCACCACCACCATGGGCGCAATCGCCAGGATCGGCACCGTCTGCGAGCCGACCACAAACGGCAGCAGGCCGCGCTCAAGCAGGCGCGACGACGCAAACAGCACCGCCAGCGCGCAGCCGAGCAGCGCGCCAAGCACAAAACCCAGCAGCGCCTCGCCAAACGTCACCAGCGCGTTTTGCAGCATAGTAACGGCCAGCGTGGGGCCAGTGCCGCCGCGCGTGCGCGTGCTGAACTCGCCAAAGATTGCGCCCAGGTGCGGCAGCTTCTGATCCGAGATGCCAAAAGCCACCTTGGCGCCTTCCCACACAATTGCAATCACAAGCAAGATCAGCAGGGAAGAAAACCAGCGCCGCAGCTGTGCGCTCCCTGGCGCAAAACGGGGACGTGCAGGCCGGCGGCGTGCTGTAAGCGTGAGATCATCGCTCATTGCGGGCCTCTTTGCGCTGCTGCATGCAGGCCGGCGCCATACATGGGCAGCGTATGCCATGGTGCTGTTGTGCTGTTGCGTAGCTGGCTGAATGGAAGCGTCATGGCTCCCGCTCCGGAAATGTGTGCTAGCCCAGAGGTAGCGCAAAGCCAGCAAAGGCTGTTCGCCTGCCGCATCTGCGCCGAATACGGTGCAACCCCGTTCGCCAGCGAGGAGTAAAAATCAATGAAAGGACGTCCTAACTATAAGGCTAGAAGCACGGTTTTGTCAAATCAAATTGGTATAAACGTAAACCATTTGGGAAGCGTTACCAAAACGCTTGTTAATCGCCGTCGATCTGCTGTAAATATGGGCGGCAGGACTCGTTAAATTTACAGAGTGTTTTTGGTTCATCCTGAAATGCTCGTACCTGCAGCTGGAACCAGAACGTTTACCGTATAGCTGTCCGCTTGTTTGCTATCATTGTACAGGAGGAAGCATGGTCGCCTTTCGTCGTTTCACTTTTTTCTTCGCAGCTCTCGCCGTCCTGAGCCTGCTCGCCGCCTGTGGTGGCGCGCCGGCTGCCGCAGAGCCAACCGCAGCGCCCGCACCAACCGCCAAACCGACATCGACGCCGCGCCCCACGCCAAAACCCAAATCCACCGCCGAGCCGACCGAGGAGCCCACCGCCGAGCCCGAGCCGACTGCCGCCCCGAGCAGCACCAACCTGGTCGATGTCGGGATCGGCAACCTGAAACCCTATACCGACGCAGAAAAACTTTTTACAATTGATGTGCCCGCCGATTGGAAGATAAAAGATAACAGCAAACCCGGCGAGGCAATTGTACAGTGGACCGACCCGGCCGAAAATGCGTTCATGCAGGTGGATATTTTCGAAAGCGACAAACAGGATTCAGCGGCGCTGGCCGAGATGCTGAAAAGCTACCTCGACAAGACCTTTGGCGAGCAGCCCGATTTCTCGCAGGACGCAGCGAAAGAATCCGGGCCCAGCCAGCTGATCGTGTGGAGCTACACCGGCAAAGGCACGAACAATATCGAAGCCAAGCTGCTGGGCAACAGCTTCATCAAGCAGGTGGGCAACAAAATCTCGCTGTTCACGATTGTGGTGCCCGACGAGCAGTTCGACCGCCTGGAAAGCGACCTGAACAACGTCCTCGGCTCGTACGAAATCAACGACAGCGTAGCGCTGAATGCCGACACCGCCAACACCGAGGTGACGATCAACGACCTGGCGCCCTACTCCTACAAGACTGGCCTGTTCTCGATCGATGTGCCGAGCCACTGGCAGGAAACCGACAACAGCAAGCCCGGCGAAGCGATTGTGATGTGGAGCGACCCCAGCGGCCGCGCTACTATTGTCGCTGATATTTTCGGCAAGAAAGAAGAGCAGACGCAGGACCAACTGGTTGAGTTTTTGAAGAAATTCCTCACCCAGACCTTTGGCTCGGAGCAGGATTTCACCATCGAAGATCCCAAGCCCCAGTCTGACGGCAGCGTGCTGCTGGTGTGGACCTACACCGACAGCACCTTCAAAGTCAAGGCGCTGGGCAACAGCTTCATCGAACAGCGCGGCGACAAGGTTTCGATCCTCTCGACCGTGGTGCCCGACGAGCAGTTCGACCAGCTGCTGCCCAAGACGAATGAGGTGCTGGGCAGCTACAAGATCGACGCCACAGCCGATCTGCCGTAAGCGCCCCTACACTACCTGCACACAGAACGGCGGCTGGAGTTTTCCAGCCGCCGTTCTGTGTGCCTGAGTACTCTGGAAATTAAGTTATTTCATACAACTGTCAAGCTTCCAGGAAGCTAAACTGGTATCAGATTGAAGGAAAACTGGCTTGAGCTTCCTGGAAGCTGAGTGCAAGGAATTTTATTTTCCAGAGTACTGAGCAGCATGCCTTAAACTTTGTTGATCATCAATACGAAATCCGTTTCACCACCTTGCTTCTGGTGCTGCGCCCGGCTCTGCGAACGCAGCACCATCGCCGGGAGTGCGTGGCTGTGCAGAAGCTACTGCACGTGCTCGATACCTGTTTTGCGGTCGCCTTCAGCCGCGCGGTAATCGGTCGCGGTGTCGGTGTTTGGGCCGCCGTCGAAGCGATCGGCGCCGGCGCCGCCGGCCAGGGTGTCGGTGCCGGCCCCGCCCTGAAGCGCGTCGTTGCCTGTGCCCCCCTGAAG
>LJCR01000544.1 GCA_001399705.1 Kouleothrix aurantiaca | reverse complement strand
CCCACCTCAAGGTCGGTTTCTGCCTCGCCGAAGCTATGGTAGCGCGCAAAGGGCGGGCCAAGCACTGCGAGCCCTTCTCGCTGCACAAATGCGCCCAGCGCCTCTAAACGCTCGCCCATACTTGGGCCGATCTGCGCAATCGGGATGGTGCCGCGAATGCTGGCGACCGGCTGCGGCTGAAGCATCACTTCCTCGACAGCTGGGTTTTGCTGATTGTGCTCCATTGGAATTGCTTCCTTTCTATGATCCACGTTTTCGCAGCTTACGCACTCCGTTTGATCGCAGTATATGCGTGAACATTGCGCTTGTCTTGTACAGAACGGCAAGCGTTCAAGCGTTCTGATCGGTAAATCAGCGCCGCTTGCCTGTGTTGGTTTTACTCATGGCTCCATAACAAATTATTCGTTGTCGTTAGCTGGCGTTGACATGGCCTGGTGCGTTTGCTACACTGCCGTATCGCTTCCACAAGAGAAAGAGGGAATGAATGAAACTGCGCTTTCTGGCGCGCGCCGGCATTGCCGCCGCCGCGTTGCTTGCGATCAATGCCTCGATCGTCAGCGCCGCCCATCCAACCGCCGCCAGCACTGGCACCGGTCGCGTCTTTCTGCCCAACCCTGTAGCCGATCTGCAGAATCAGGCGCTGACCGACCAGAAGGATGCCGACTACGCCGCTCTTCAGCCGGCTTACCACGCGGTCGGCCTCACGAACCTCGACGGCAGCGGCTACCTGCGCGGAGATTGGGCCTATGTGGTGAGCGAAACCGGCAACCCGGCGTTTTCAAGCACCAACACGTTTAACTACAACCGCCACGACGACGAGTTCGAGCAGGTAATGGCCTACTACTGGGTCACCGAGGCCCAGAAATACATTCAGCGCCTGGGCTTTGGCACGAAATATCGCCCGGTGAACATGCAGCCGCAGCATGTCCGGCTTAACCAGCTTGGCGCCGACAACTCCTTCGCCACTGATCACCCGAAGAACGAATTGCGCTTTGGCAAGGGCGGTGTGGATGACGCTGAGGACGCCGAGGTGATTCTGCACGAGTACGGCCACGCAATCCATTTCTCGCAAAACTTCTCGTTTGCCACGGAAGAGGCCGGCGCGATTAGCGAGGGTTTTGGCGACTACTGGGCCGTGACGGTTAGCGATGTCGTTTCGCCCACGCCCGACAAGGCCTGCGTAGCCGACTGGGACGCGACCTCGTACACGTCGCGGGTGCCTCACTGCCTGCGCCGCGTCGATACGAACCTGCACTACCCCGAAGATCTGCGCGGCGAGGTGCACTACGACGGCCAGATCTGGGCGCGTGCGCTGTGGGACATTCGCAACAAGCTCGGCAATGTTCAGGCCGATACGATCATTCTGGAAGCGCAGTTCGATTTTCCCGGCACCAGCATGCCCGATCTGGCGCGCGCAACAGTAGCGGCGGCGCAGCGCCTGTATGGCAAGAGTGCGGCAAACGCCGTGCAGTCTGCCTTCCAGGATCGCGGTATTCTCTAGCGCCAGCATTTTTCGCGAACACTGCCGCCCTGGGAAATCCCGGGGCGGCAGTTGTGTGTGCGCGGAGAACATAAATCACGGCGCGCGGCTTAATCGGGTCGTTTCTCGTCGGGAAATTGCAGATATTGCACCGGCACCGCATCCACCAGCCACACGCCATTCTCCGACCGGTAGAATGGGTGCCCGGCGCGGTGCATTGCTGCACTGTTGACCACCAGAATCACCGGCCGGCCATGGCGCTGCCCGACAGTGCGCGCCGTCTGCGCATCGGGCGAAAGGTGCACGTGCTGGCGCGCGCCACGCAGCAAACCCTGCGCGCGGATCGATTCGAGGGAGCGTTCGGCGGTGCCGTGGTACAGCAGTTCGGGCGGCTCCACTGGCAGTAGCCCGAGGTCCACTGTCACCGAATGGCCCTGCCGCGCCCGTATGCGCAGCCCATCCTCGCTTATCGCAAAGCGCTGCTTCTCGTTTTGCGCCACCGCCTGCTCGGCAATTGCGCGCGTCAGCGGCAGGCCGGCCCGGTTCGCGGCGGCAATCAGGTCCTCAAGGCTGGCCCAGCCCTGCGCGTCAAGCGCGAGACCATACGCATCGGGTTTGTGCCGCAGCACCAGGCTCATGAACTTGCTGAAGCGAACAAGCTCGCGATCCATACTTTCCTCGCTATGTAGCCGGGAAAAACTCGTCGATGGCGCGCGCAACCTCGCGGGCGCGTGTCATGGTGGGAACATGGCCGACGCCATCCAGGCGCACAAAGCGATTGTGTGGTATTTGCGCGGCCAGCCACTCGGTGCCTTCAATCGGCTGAATGGCGTCGGCGGTGCCGTGGATGAGTAGTGTGGGCTGGCTGATCTGGCCAATCAGCGCGCGCAGGTCGACGCCATTCATGCTTTCATACAGGCGAATTGCCGCTTCCTGCTCGGCGCGATTCACGATCTGGCGACCCCAGCGGCGAATCGCCTCGCTATCTGGCTCGGGCACGCACGCGTCGACGAAGCCGGCCAGTGTGGCGCGATAGTTGGCGCGCAGGCTGGCGACAAAGGGGTCGGGCGCGCTCGGTGCAGGTCGATCGTACAGGCCCGCCACGCATACCAGGCCGGTAAAGCGCCTGGGGTAGGCCAGCGCTGCCTGGAGCGCCACTGCAACGCCAGCCGACTCAGCGGCCAGCACGCACTGCTCGATACCCATGGCATCGGCTACCGCCAGCACATCCGCAACCATCGTGGGCAGGTCGATCGAATCGACTGGCGCAATAGTCGCCCCGCAGCCGCGATGATCGAACGCCACGGTACGCCACGATTGGCTCAGGGTGGTGAATGGCGGCGCCCACAGCTCCCAGCTGCCGACCCAGCCGCCAAGCGCCAGCAGCGTGCGCGCGCCGCCGCCAAACGACACCGTGAAGATCTGCGCGCCGTTATGCGTGATAAACATGCTGCTTTCTCCCCATACTGGCGCGCTAAACACACTGCTAGCCGCCCAGCTTTGCGCCCACACAGCCTACCGCCCTGGTGCCCTGGCGATAAAAGCCACTCCTACTTATCTGGCAGCGCAAGATCGACCGCCAGCCCAGCAAAAGCTGTGATCGCGGTGGAGATTGTGAAAATGACGCCTGTGCCGGGGATGAGCCCAACAATCAGCGAGGTAATCAGAAAGTTGAGCGTGATCATCCGTTGCGCCTCCGCATAGCCTTGCCCATTTCTGCGCAATTATAGCAAGAGGTCACCGACTTTCTCAACTCTGGGTTCCTAACGAACTTATTTACATAAAATCAATCACCAGGCGCGAGGCATCCGCCATTGTCAGAATGCGTGTGACGGCGCGCCGCCGCAGCCCGATGCCGTAGGTCACCACCGCCGCGAAATCGCCAGCCTGCGCAATTTCGC
>LJCR01000543.1 GCA_001399705.1 Kouleothrix aurantiaca | reverse complement strand
ACGTTAAGGTGTGATAACTCAGGCAGGAGGCAGGAGACAGGAGACAGGGAGTAGCGACGAAGCTCGCCTTCGCCCGACCACAACAGCGTGTGGCAGGATTCAGGAATCAGAAGTAGGAAGTTTGTGGCGTTCCAAAACCTTTTCAGGCTGGCAATGCAATCGGCCCCACACCGTGCGGGAGAACACCGATTTGCCCTTCTCCGTGTTCTCGGTGCGCTCTGTGGCTCAATCGTTTTGCTTGCAGCTGCCAAGCGCAGGCGCACCACGCACCACGCACTACGCTTTAGCGCTATCCCGCCTTCGCCGCGTCGACCCAGAACTGCTCGACCTTGCCTTTAAGCAGCGTGTGCTCGGGGCGCGCAAGCTGCGGGTCTTCGGCCAGGATTTTCTGCGCTTCGAGGTTGGCGGCATGCAGCAGGCGCGTGTCGGCCAGCTGCGCGACTTTCAGGTCGGGCGTGCCGCTCTGGCGCGTGCCAAAGAACTCGCCCGGCCCGCGCAGTTGCAGGTCGATCTCAGCCAGCTTGAAGCCGTCGCGGGTTTGCTCCATCGCCTCAAGCCGCTGCTTGGTGACTTCGTTTTCCTTGTCGCTCACCAAAATGCAGTAGCTCTGGTGCATGCCGCGCCCGACGCGCCCGCGAAACTGGTGCAGCTGCGCCAGGCCAAAGCGGTCGGCGCCCTCGATCACCATCGTGGTGGAGTTCGGCACGTCGATGCCCACCTCGATCACGGCCGTCGCAACCATGATGTCATACTCGTGGTTGCGGAACGACACCATCGCCTCGTCCTTTTCGCGCGGCAGCATCTTGCCGTGGATGAGCGTCACGCGCAGGTCGGGGAAGGTTTCGCCCTGCAGCTTGGCGTACATTTCCTCGGCCGAGGGCAGGTCAACTTTCTCGCTCTCGTCGACCAGCGGGCAGACGACATACGCCTGCCGCCCACGGCTGATTTCGCGGCGCATATGCTTGTACGCCTTGTCGCGCTCAGCCGAAACGATCCAGCGCGTTTTGATCTCCTGCCGGCCGGGCGGCAATTCGTCCAGCACCGAGGTGTCGAGGTCGCCATAAATCGTCATGGTGAGCGTGCGCGGGATGGGCGTGGCCGTCATCACCAGCATATGCGGGTTGAAGCCCTTGTCCTTCAGGCGCTGGCGCTGCTCGACGCCAAAGCGGTGCTGTTCATCTACCACCACCAGGCCAAGCTGCGCATACTGCACGCTCTCGGTTATCAGCGCGTGCGTGCCGACCACCAGGTCAACATCGCCCTTGGCAATGCCTTCGAGCACGCGGCGGCGCTCTTTCGCGCCCAGGCTGCCGGTCAGGAGCGCCACGCGCACGCCCGCGCCGTCGAGGTCGTCTTCTGGCATCATGCCCAGCAGGCGCTTGAGCTCGGTCAGCTCGGCCTGATGGGCGGCTGCCTGGGCGTCGGCGGGCGCGGTGGCTTCTTGCATGGCGCGCGGCACGCGAACCTGCCCCAGCAGTGCTTTCAGACCTTTGTAGTGCTGCTCGGCCAGGATTTCGGTGGGGGCCATGATCGCGGCCTGGAAGCCGTTTGCAATCGCCTGCACTGCGGTGGCGGCAGCCACTGCCGTTTTGCCGCTGCCAACGTCGCCCTGGAGCAGGCGCGCCATTGGCACGGGGCGCTGCATGTCAACAAAAATCTCTTCCAGCGCGCGCACCTGCGCCCCAGTCAGGTCGAACGGCAGCTTCGACAGCAGTTCTTCGTGCACGTCCTGGTTGAACGGCATGGCATAGCCGTGCTCGCCCTGCCAGAGCAGCTTGCGCTGCAAGACACCAAGCTGAATAAACAGAAACTCGTCGAAGCCGATCCGGCGGCGCGCGCGCTCAAGGTGCTCTTTGTCGTTGGGGAAGTGGATCTGCACCAGCGCATCGGCCAGCGACATGAGGCCGGCGCGGTCGCGCACCTTCGCGGGCAGGTAATCCTGCACCAGCGGCGCGGCGCGGTCGACCACGCGCTTGATGATGCTGCGGGCGTTGCGTTCGTACAGGCCCTTGGTGAGCGGGTGCACCGGCACCAGCCGGCCGGTGTGGATCAGCTCGTCGTCGCTGTACGGCTCCCAGTCCGGCCCGGTCATCTGGCGCAGGCCCTGAAACGAGTCGATCTTGCCGCTGAGCACGATCTGCGCGCCGATCACAAACTGCTTGGCGAGCCATGGCTGGCGGAAAAACACGACCTTCAGGTTGCCGCTCTGGTCGCCCACCAGCAGCTCGATGCCGCCCATGCCGCTGCGTGTGCCAAAGGTGCGAATATCAATCACCGAGGCCACCACCGTCTCGGTCGAGCCAATCTCCAGGTCGGCGATCTGCTTCTGCGAGGTGAAGTCGTCGTAGCGGTGCGGGAAGTGGTAGAGCATGTCGTTCACGGTGCGCACGCCCAGGCGCTTGAACGACTGCGCCGTGACCTTGCCAATGCCCGGCAGCTGGTCGATCGTGGTTTCGAGGGTGAGTGGCGGGGCGGGCTTTTCGGTGGCGGGCTGCGGGCGCAACTTCGCGGCGGGCACGGCCGGCTTGGCGGGCGCGGGCGTGGCCGGGCGGAACAGTGCCCGCAGCGCATCGATCGCGATGTCGATGCGCGTCTTCCGCGTAATCGCGTCGAAGACACTATAGCCCGCCAGCAGCTCCAGAGTCTGCTGCACCGGGGGGTGGCTCAGCGCGCCGTTCGCCTCAAGCCGCCAGCTGGTCAGGTAGCGCTCCAGCCCATCGGGCACGGCGGTGTCGGCGTAGCCTTGCTCCTGCTCAGCTCGCAGAATCTTCCCTAGCTGAATGATCTGCTCTTTGCCGTCCATATCCTGTGAAATGTGTGATTGGCGATTTTAGTATTTTGATAAACGAAGTCGAACTGTTTCGGATCGCCCAGATATTACCAAACGTCGTGCTTTTTGCCTGCGGCAGCATGGTATTTTTGATTTTTCCTGTATATAATTTTCGCGCCTCGCGCGAAAATTATATACAAAAGAGACCAAACTGCCATTCTGTGATCTGCGTTAAGCGTAATGGAAAGAAAGGCTAAGTCTGCTTGAATGCGTAAGCCTTTATCATTCACAATGCTCTACGTTCTGCGCTCTGCGCTCACCCACGCTACTTCAGCAGGCCGCCAATGCCCACCGCGCCCGGCCCGGCGTGCGCGCCCAGAACACCGCCGGCCTGCTGAATAAGGATTCGTTCGCGCGGCATCAGCCCGGCGGCGGCAAGCTGGTCGGCCAGCTGCTCGGCGGTGGCGCGCTCGGTGGTGTACAGCGCGGCCAGTTCCTCGTACGCGCCGCGCGCCTGCGCCAGCTCGACCATGCGCGGCGGCACGCGCTTCCAGGTGCGCACCTGTTCCACTGGCAGCACTTCGCCCATCTTCACTTCCATGAGCGGCTTGACGC
>LJCR01000542.1 GCA_001399705.1 Kouleothrix aurantiaca | reverse complement strand
GCCATGCTGCGCGAGATGGTGGCGGCTGGCTGCGACTACGCCGTACTTGAGTCGACTTCGCACGCGCTTTCGGCGCGCTGGAACCGGCTGGGCGGCGCGCAGTTCGACGTGGCGGTGCTCACCAACGTTACGCACGAGCACCTCGATTTCCACGGCTCGGTTGAGCAGTACCGGCGCGACAAGGCGCGGCTGTTTGAGATGCTGGGTGAGGGGGATGGGAGATGGAGGATGGGGGATGGAATCTCTATCCCCCATCCTCCATCTCCCATCCCCGCGCGCAAATCGCGCAAGGTCGCAATCGTGAATGCCGACGACCCGAACCACCAGATGTTTCTCGACGCTGCGCCGGCCAGCGCCACACGCCTGACCTACGGAATCGCCCGGCCCGCCGATGTGCGCGCCCACGACGTGCAGGCCAGCCAGCACGGGCTGCGCTTCCGCGTCGAAACGCCCTGGGGCGAGCGTGCGCTGAACCTCAAACTGACCGGCGACTTCAACGTGTCGAATGCGCTGGCCGCGCTCACCGTGGGCCTGGCCGAAGGCGTGCCGCTTGAGGCCGCCGCCACCGCGCTGGAAGCCATTCCCGGCGTGCGCGGGCGCATGGAGCGCATCGAGCAGGGCCAGCCCTTCACGGTGCTGGTGGATTACGCGCACACACCCGGCGCTTTCGAAAAATTGATGGGTATCGTGCGCCCGCTCACCAGCGGCCAGCTGATCGCGGTGTTTGGCAGCGCCGGCGAGCGCGACCGCGAGAAGCGCGCGATTCAGGGCGCGGTGGCGGCGCGCTTCTGCGACCTGGCGGTGCTGACGGATGAGGATCCGCGCCTGGAAGACCGCGACGCAATTATTGCCAAAATCGCAGCCGGCGTTGCGGCCAACCAGGTCGCTGGCAAGCCCTGCCCCGCGCTCAGCATCCCCGACCGCGCCGCGGCGATTCGCGCCGCCTTCGAGCGCGCGGGCCCCGGCGATATTGTGCTGCTGCTCGGCAAAGGCCACGAGGCCTGCATTATCTACGGCACCGAAAAAGTGCCATGGGATGAGGCCAGCGCGGCGCGGGAAGCGTTACGAGCAATGGGGTACGGTAGTTCACCACAGAGACACGGAGACACGGAGGGTTTGGGGTTATAGGTTTCACGTTCGCACGTTACAGGTTACTGCCGACTGCCCACTGCCTGCTCCCGCTGCCGACTGGAGAACACGCATGAACCGACGCGCTGCTCTGCCGCTCCTTGCGCTCGCAATTGCCACCGCGCTGTTGTTTGGCACGCCCGGCCAGGCACAAACCGCGCAGCGCTGCTTTCCCGAAACAGGATTCTGCATTGCCGGGCGCATTCGCGCCTTCTGGGAGCAGAACGGCGGCCTGCCAGTGTTTGGCTACCCGGTTACCACGCAGCACGAGGAGCTGATTGAAAGCAAGCCATTCCAGGTGCAGTGGTTCGAGCGCAACCGCCTGGAGCTGCACCCCGAGAACCGCGCGCCCTATGATGTTCTGCTGGGGCGGCTGGGCGCGGTGCGGCTGGAGCAGCAAGGCCGCGACTGGCTGGGCTTCGCAGCCGGCGCGGCCAGGGCGGGCTGCCGCTATTTCACCGAGACACGGCACGCCGCCTGTGGTGAAATTCTGGCAGCTTGGCACAAAAACGGCCTGGAGTTCGATGGCCGCGCCGGCAAGAGCGAGGCCGAAAATCTGGCGCTGTTTGGCCTGCCGCTCAGCGAGCCACAGACCGAAACGTTGAGCGACGGACGGGAGTACACCGTGCAGTGGTTCGAGCGCGCGCGCTTCGAGCTGCACCCCGAGAACAAGCCGCCCTACAACGTGCTGCTCGGCCTGCTCGGCAACGAGCTGCGCGCCCATATGACAGAACCCTCGCCAACACCCACGCTCGCGGCCTACCCTGCGCCCGCCGCCCCTACGCCGACCATCGGCACTTACCCGCCGCCGCTGGGCGATTAAATGCGCGGGTTGCAGGTTGGAATGTTGGAAGGTTCGCAGGTTGGCGGGTTGCAGGTTTGCAGGTTGCGTTGGAGAAGTATTGCATACGCCTGTTGCAAGCCCAATCCCAAAACCCCAGACCCTAAACCCTAATGCGGTCCTGTGCCTCCGTGGTGATCAGCGCTGCCGGTAATACTGGTAGCTTTCGTAGCGCGGGGCGCGCTGCGACCGGCGGAAAAAGAAGGTCAGGATCAGCCCGGCCACAAAGCCGCCCACGTGCGCGCCATACGCCACGCCGCCCGTCATCTCGGCGGCGTTGGTCAGCACGGCGTAGCCATTCAGCAGCTGCCCGCCAAACCAGACAATGATCATCAGCCAGGCCGGCACGAAAAACGAGAACAGGAACAAGATCGGGATGGGCAGGATGGCCCGCACCGACGCGCGCGGGTAGAGCAGCAGGTAGGCCGCCAGCACGCCGCTGATCGCGCCCGACGCGCCAATCGAGGGGATGTCGGCGCTTGGCGTCAGGAAGGCTTGCGCCAGCACTGCGCCAAAGCCGCACAGCACATAGAAGATAAGATAGCCGAAGCTGCCAAAATTATCTTCGACATTGTCGCCAAAGATCCACAGGAATAGCATGTTGAAGATAATATGCAGCCAGCCGCCGTGCAGAAACATCGACACCAGCGACTTGAGCAGCACCGGCTGGAGCATGCTGAGCTGCCCGCCCAGCAGCGCAATCACCTCGGGCGAGCGCACGCCCCAGCGCTCGATAAACGTATCGAGCCGGCCGCCCAGCTGCAGCTCGTAGACGAACACGGCAATGTTCGCCAGCAGCAGCACGTAGTTGATGAACACGAAATTGCGCGTTGGGTTGCGGTCGCCAATTGGGATCATGTGAGTGTTGAATGCTGAATGTTGAGAGTTGAGTTGAAATTCGTACAACTCAACTCTCAACCCTCACCATTTATAACTGAGAAAAGGCAGCGCCCAACTTTTCCACCAGCTCGTCCACCTGCTCGCGCTCGATGATCAGCGGCGGCAGCAGGCGCACCACGTCGTCGCCGGCGGTCGCGATCATCAGGCCGTGCTCGTGGGCAATTTCGCGCAGCGCCGCCGCCGAGCCGTCGATCTGGATGCCGCGCATCAGGCCGCGCCCGCGCAGCTCGCGCACCTGCGGGTGGCTGCTGGCGAAGTCGTGCAGCGCCTCGTCGAGGTAGTCGCTTACGTCGCGCACATGCGCCAGAAACGCCGGGTCGGCAATTTTGTCGAGCACGACTTTCGCCACCGCAGTGACAAACGGCCCGCCGCCAAAGGTCGTGCCGTGCTCGCCGGCGTGCACCACATCG
Organism: Kouleothrix aurantiaca; assembly: GCA_001399705.1. Classification (GTDB taxonomy): domain Bacteria; phylum Chloroflexota; class Chloroflexia; order Chloroflexales; family Roseiflexaceae; genus Kouleothrix; species Kouleothrix aurantiaca. Next base: position 109 of record LJCR01000542.1, on the reverse strand, counting down.
GCCACGGCCTGCGTCATCAGGATCGCGCCGATCGGGAAGCCGCCGCCCAGCGGCTTGGCAACCGCCATGATGTCGGGCGTGACGCCATAGAACTCGTGCGCCCACAGCG
>LJCR01000541.1 GCA_001399705.1 Kouleothrix aurantiaca | reverse complement strand
GTGCACGAGACCGGCGCGCTCACGAGCTGGTGGAGCCAGCGCCCGCGCCGCAACCCGGCCGGCATTGGCGTGACCGGCGACACGAAGCCCGCCCGCCCGATTGGCGGCGCGTGGGCGCAGCACGGGGCCGTCTGGGAGGAGGGCTGTAGCTTTGCGTCCTGGGCGGACCACGCCGTGCCCGCGCACGTCGGCCGCCTGCTGGCCTACGCCACCGCGCCTGGTAATCGCACGCCGTCGCAGCGCGCGCTGATCTTGGGCGCGATGACGGTACGCACCCTGCCGGCGCAGTACCACGGCTGCGCGCCGACGCTGGCCGGGCTGGAAGGGACATGGGCGGTGCCGGGCAAAGGCTATGCCGACAAGCTGGCCGCGATCATGACCGCGCTGCGAGGCACGCATGAGTGAGCAGGAGCGCGAGGGCGGCGTGGCGTGGGAAGCGCGCGAGGCGCTCAAATCGGTGCGTGTGGCGCGCGAAATGGGCAACAGCGAGGATGAGTACATCGGCTGGCTGCGCTATGCCGAAGCCGTGACGAATGCGAGCTACAGTGGCGCGGCGTCGGCGTTCATCGGCATTCTGTCGCAGCGCGAAACCGATCTGGCGGCGCTGCTGACGAAATTGGGCGGCGAGCGCAAGGCCGAGTCCGCAGCGGTGCTGGCTGGCATTGCAGAAATCAAGGCCGGGCTGGAGGAAACGGCGCGCGGCTTGGGAAAACAGATCGGGATTCTCGCTGGGCGCGTCGATTCGGTGGAGGAAGCGCTGGATGATACTGTGACGCGAGTTGCGGCATTGGAAGAACGCATGAGTCGCTCGGATGCGCGCCACGATACCACCGAAAAGCGCCTGGATATTGTCGAGGCGATCATCGAGCGAACCGGCGCGACAAAAGCCGATACGGAACTGTTACGGCAATTGCGAGCGCAGCGTGGGCTATGAACGACGACGAATCGAAGGCGCTCAAGGACTTCTTGGACGAATACGACAAGAACCGCCAAGAGGTCAATCGATTCATTCTGGCGCTGTTACAAAAATATTCGCTGCTGCAAACCGAGGTCTATATCATTCTCGCAACGCTCGTGTTTGCCGCACTTTTCGCCGCGCTTATTCTGATTTTTGGCTTGCCATGAAACAACCGCTCTTGCCCTTCATTATTGTGGCCGTGATGATGATGCTCCTGTTGGGGGTGGCGATTGTGCGCGGGCTGATGCCACCAGAGCCGCCACTGGCCTATATGCAGGCGGAATACGAACCAGAGCGGCGGGTGCTTGCGCCGGGGCAAACCTTGATTTATACGCCAACCCTCACGGTCAACCACGCCGGGCGGGTGGAGCTTATTCGCAGCTTCTGGGACGTGGGGCGCAATCAAAGCGCCATGCTCTGTGATGACACCCTTGCGCCAAGTGTGGAGATTGTGCGCGCCCTGCCGCCGTTGTTGCATGGAGTGTTGCGGCAACAGCCGGTGCGTTTGCCTATTCCGAATCTGAAACCAGGCACCTATCTGCTGGTGACAAGCGCAACCAACCCCGAAGGCGGCGAAGCGGTAACGCAGGTGCCATTTCGGGTAACACAGCGGTGCAATGGATGACCTTGAGCACTTCTACAAAATGCGCGCTGGGTATCAGTCGCGTATCAATCTGCTTAAACAGCGCAGAGCCTTGCGCGGCGAGCTGCCCACCGCTGAAGCGATGGAATTGGCGCAAGCCGAGCGCGATCTTGAAATCCTGGAAGCTGACTCGCGCTTGCTCGCGCCGTCGCCTGAGTTGGTGCTACAGCTTGGCCCTGATGCGCGCCTGGCGGTGGTGGAGCAGCAAGGGAAGTTCATTCTGCAAAAGGTCGATAGTGCGCTGCGCACGATTGACCGGCAGCTTGCGCAAATCCGTGACGACTCAGCCGAGTATCGTGCAGCCGAGCGCCAAGAACGCCACGAGCGCCAGCAACAGCTTGAGCGCGAGCGTCAAGAGGAAAAGCGCCAGCGCGAGCTTGAAAAGCAGCAGGAAAAGCGCGAACGAATGCTTGAACAGCGGTTTATATGGACGGTGCTGGCAATGATTATTATCGCTGTGCTGGTACTGGCATTCCGTTGACCCGGTTGTGAGCACCCTGCTGATCCAGCTCTGCATCGCACTGGCGCTCCACGGCGGCACCGAACAGCACGGGGTTGCCCCACACTACGCGAAGGGCGTGATGGAGCGTGTGGCCGCGCGGCGGGGGTTGCCGGCGGAAGCGTGTATGGTGAGCAGCCCAATCCACCCCGTCGGCGCGCACGTCTGGGTCTGGGGTGAGCGGACGAAGGTGCTGCTGCGGTGCCTGGTGGCCGATGTGAGCGGCCCGAACGACCGGGCGCGGCATCTGCGCACCGGGCGGGTGATTGAGCTCGGCTACGCCAGCACGGCGGCGATCTGTGGGAATACGACGGGACCGGCGCGGGCGTGCCCGGTCTGGGTGATGCGAATCAGGGAGGAATGATATGGAACCCGACAAGCAAGAGCAATCTATTGAGATCACTGACGACCTGACAACAATCAAGATCGTTATCGACGAAATAGTCACCGCGCTCACTAAATCGGCCGTAAAAAACCGCCAGCGCAGCCTTGCTATCACGAAGCTCGAAGAGGCGCGCATGTGGGTTGCAGAAGCGCAGCGCGTAGAGTAGGCGCACCGGAGGACTAAATGCGACCAACCTGGCCTGAGCTAATCGTTGCCGGGCTGTGCCTCGCGGCTTACGCGGCGGGCGCGGCGTCGGCGCTGCTCGTGGCCGGGCTGCTGGCGGTGTGGCGACGACTGAGAGGACGGTAGCGCATGCCCACACAAGGCGGTCCGGCCCAGCCGGTGGTGGTGGCGAGTAGCGGCCCCGTTGCGGGCGGGCCGGCCATCCCCGTGCAGGCGATGACCGAGGCCACGGCAGATCGGACGATCCAGGGCGGGCCGGCGATTGCGGTTTATGATGCGACGGCGGAAGTCACCGCTGGGACACGGCGCGTGCAGGGCGGCCCGGCGATCCCGATGGCGGTGCGCGCGGGCGGGGGTGGCGCGGCGGGCGGCCCGGCCATCCCGGTGTACATCGTGAGTGGGTCGTTCACGGGCGCGGGCGGCACGCACTTCAAGCGCGGCATGAAGATCGGCCTCGCTGGCGGGTATACCTACGCGAAAGATCGATAAGGAGTTCCTATGGCAGCAGGCCCAACGTTTATGCCAGTGCTGGAGGCGGATGGGACGACGATCCGCACCCTGCTCGGCGTACAAGATGGCAGCAATCAGTTTTCCGCCGGCGCGATGCTGGTGCATCCGACAACCGGCGCGCCGCTGATCGGGCAAGCCACGAAGGCGAATAGCCTGCCGGTTGCGTTCGCCTCCAATCAGGTCGGCACGGCAGGCTATTCGCCTTCGTGGCT
>LJCR01000540.1 GCA_001399705.1 Kouleothrix aurantiaca | reverse complement strand
GCGCGGGCGCGGGGCCGGGCGGCGTTTCCAGCAGCAGCCGCCGCTGGTCGGAAACTTCGCGCCGCAGCCGCTCGAACGGCCCGTCGAAGGCCAGCCGCCCGTGGTCGATCAGCACGATTCGCCCGGCCAGCTGCTCCAGCTCAGCCATGTCGTGGCTGGTGATCATGATCGTCACGCCCTGCTCGCGGTTTAATTCCTTGATGAAGCCGAGGATCGTGCGCTTGGCCAGCACGTCCAGCCCGATCGTCGGCTCGTCGAGGAACAGCAGCTCGGGCTCATGGAGCAGCGCCAGGCCCAGCTCGGCGCGCATCTTCTGGCCCAGGCTCAGCTCGCGCGTCAGGCTGTGGAAAAACTCGCCCAGGCCGAGCACCTCTTTTACCAGATCGCGCATGCGCTCGTAGCGCGGGCGCGGGATGTCCCACACCACGCGCTTCCACTCAAAGCTGGCCGCCACCGGGTGATCGGACCATAGCTCGGTGCGCTGGCCGAACACCACGCCGATTTTGCTGACATAGCGCACCCGCTCGCGCACCGGGTCCATGCCCAGCGAGCGCACCGTGCCCGCATCTGGCGCGAGCATGCCCGAAAGCATTTTCACCGTGGTGCTTTTGCCCGCGCCATTCGGGCCGGCGTAGGCCACGATCTCGCCGCGCCGGATGCTCAGGTCGATATTTTGCAGCGCGCGCACCTCGCGCACAGGCGGGCGGAACATACCGCGCAGGGCGTCGCGCAGGCGCTCGGAGCGCTGCTTCTGGCGAAAGGTTTTGGAAACGCCGCGCAGCTCAACCGCGATGCCCGAAGCTGCTGTAGCGCTGGGAGCCAATCCGTTCATAGTGGTGCATTCCTTTCAGAAAAAGGGCGATTGCGGCGAGCACAAACAAAATCGCGGCCAGCGGCGTGATCCACAGGTCGGCGGGCGACGCGCCCAGCCCGAGCAGCGCGCGGCACGGGTACCAGGCGACAAAGCCCACCGGCAGCGCGCCAAGCATGCTGCCCAGCAGCAGCGGCGCAACGCCGTCGAGCGGGAAGCCTTTGAGCTGATCGAGCAGGCGAATCGCCGAGCTGCTGATTTCTTCGGCCGAGCGCGGCGCCCAGAAAGCCAGGCTGCCCCACAGAAACGCGAAGGCCAGCACAATCGCCGCCGAAGCCGCCAGGTTCAGCGCAAACAGCGCCAGCCAGCCCGGCCCGACCGCCAGCGGCAGGCGCGCCCCGGCCCACAGCAGCAGGCCCAGCCCCGGCAGAATCATCGGCGCGCCCGAGAAGGGCATGAAGCCCTCGGTGAGCAGCGCCAGCCAGATCGGCTGCGGCTGCGCCAGCGTGTGGTCGAGCTGGCCGCGCCCGAGCCGGCGGCTGCTCATCAGCACGTTGTAGCCGAAAAAGGTGTGCATCAGCCCGGTGACGACGGTGGCGTAGCCGAGCATAAACACAATCTGGTCGCGCGACCAGCCGCCAATGCCGGCAAAGCGCTCGGCCAGCAGCAGCGTCGCCGTGACCGTCGCGAAATTGACGATGCCATCCGACACGTACCACGTCAGCGCCAGGCGGATGTCGGACATCAGAAAGGTGAAATCCAGCGCGCCATACATGCGCCACAGCTGCAAAATGCGCCGGATGGTATAGATGATGTGCATACTTGTTTCCCGTAAGGACGAATGACGACGGACGAATGACGAACGACGACCGGGCATGAACCACGGAGGCACAGAGGCACGGAGATTTTTGGGTTGCAGGTTTGAATGTTTCAGGTTCCAAGTTTGAAGGTTGCAGGTTTGCAGGTTGCAGGTTACTGCCTACTGCCTACTGCCTACTGCCGGCTGCTTACTGCTCGTGTCACCCCTTCATCTTGTCACCCTTTCACCCCGTCACCCGCCATACGACACCATGCGCTCGCGGCCGATGTGCCACAGCCAGTGCGCCAGCGGCCACAGCGCCAGCGACCACGCCGCCTGCGAGAGGAGCAGCGGGAAAGGCGCGCCCGTGCCGGTGTAGATCTGGAGCGGGGCCGAGGCCATTGCCGCGAACGGCAGCCACGCAAACAGCGCGCCCACGGCCGGCGGCAGCAGCGCCAGCGGGATCAGCGCGCCCGACAGCAGCGTTGTGACTGCGTTGCGCATCTGGCGCACCGCCCAGTGCGGCATCTCCAGCAGGATGAGCAGCCCGCCAAAAATATATTCCACCGCCAGCCCGACGCTGATCGCCAGCAGCAGGCTGGGCACGAACAGCAGCCCCACGCCGAGGCTGGCCGGGCGCGGATCGACGCCCAGCAGCGGCGCGAGCAGCAGCAGTGGCAGGCCAAACACCGCAAGCTCGAACATCCAGCGCCCAAACATATCCGCCGAAAAGTGGCCGAAGATGCCCAGCGGCTGCAGAAGGCGCGTGGCGATGCCACCATTCCAGAACTCTGTATCCAGCTCGGTGCGTGGCGCGAGCTGCGCGCCAAACACCTCGGCGATCAGCGTGTAGGTCAGCACCGCGCTGAGCGTCATGCCGGCGGTGGGGCCGCGCCCGGCCAGGATGGCGCGCCAGATCGAGAGCAGCACCAGCACGCGCAGCAGGCGCAGCAGGTAGTCGATCAGGAACAGCGGGCTGTCGCCGAAATAGCTGGTGGCTGCCATGGAGGCGGTTTTCCAGTATTTTTGGAGTGTTTTGTTCATTGTTTGCCTTCGGCAGAGCGGTATATTTCTTTTTATTGGGTCAGTTTTTGCGCATTGCCCAAAAACTGACCCAATATATCCTATCTGCTGGCAAGCCTGCGTTTTGCAGCTTCGCCCTTTATCTTCGTGCCTTCGTGCCTTCGTGGTTATTGGCCGCCCCCAGGCTGCGGCGCGCGCTTTCCTCGGCGTAGTAGCTGTAGCCGCCCTCGTACACGCGCAGCTCGCCGTCGCGCACCTCGAAGATGCGATCCACCACCCGGTCGAGGAAGTAGCGGTCGTGCGAAACGACCACGACTGTGCCGGCGAACTCGTCGAGCGATTGCTCAAGCACCTCGGCCGAGGCGATGTCGAGGTTGTTGGTTGGCTCGTCGAGCAGCAGGCAGTTCGCGCCGGTCAGCATCAGGCGGGCCAGCTGCACGCGGCTTTTTTCGCCGCCGCTGAGTTTGGCAATCGGCTGCGACGCGGCGGCGTAGGGGATGAGGAAGCGTCCCAGCTTTGCCACCGCCTCGGCTTCGTACATCGGGCGAACGTCGCGCAGCGCCTCGATCGGCGTGCGGCTCATGTCGAGCGTTTCGTGCTGCTGCGCGTAGAAACCGATCTGAATACTCGGCCCGATCCAGATTGCGTCGTGCGCCTGCCCGCGGTTGGACGAGGCGTCGGGCGCGAGCTGGCCTAGGATCATGCGCAGCAGCACCGACTTACCCGCGCCGTTCGGCCCGACGATCCCGATCCGCTCGCCATTCATAAT
>LJCR01000054.1 GCA_001399705.1 Kouleothrix aurantiaca | reverse complement strand
GTTTTCTTCAACAAACATATAGCCCTGGCCGCGAATCGTGATGATTGGTGCGGCCGTGGGCTGTTCCGGGCTAAGTTTGCTGCGTAGCCGGTAAATGTAGACCGTAAGCAGGTTGCGGCCTTTCGCACTGGCGCCCCAGGCTGCGGTGAGCAGTGCCTGGTCGTTGACGATGCGCCCCGCATTGAGCATCAGGATGTGCAGCAGCTGGCATTCGATCGGGGTAAGCTCGATCTGTGCGCTGCCCATGTCGAGCAGGCGCTCGGCCGGGTTGAGGGTGATCGTGCCACGCGTCAGCGCGACGTGCTGTTTCATGCCAGCCTGGTAGCGGCGCTGCACGGCGGCTATGCGTGCCAGCAGTTCGCTGGGCTCGTAGGGCTTGGTGATGTAGTCGTCGGCGCCGCTTTCCAGGCCCAGCACGCGCTCGGCCAGGCTGCCGGGGCGGCATAGAAAGATAATGGAAAGCAGGCTGAACGAGCGGATGCGGCGGCATAGCTCGAAACCGTCCATGTCAACCAGCTGCCGGTCGAGGAGCAAGAGATCGGGGTGCTCGCGCTCGATGTATTCAAGCGCACGCTTGCCGCTGCTGACAATTCCAACGGTGTGGCCGGCATCGGTGAGAATGAAAGACGTGAGTTTAGCGTTCATCAGATCCGGGTCGGCAAGCAAAATGTGCGACATGGCACTCCCTTATCTTCTGTTCGGATTCACATACGATTGCGGGATGCGCAGGCGAACCTGGCCTGCGCGCTTTGTTTTTGCAGCATCTCCCGTTGTGTGTGCGGTGCTGGCGGGCGTGGCCGGCACAGACCCAGGCTGCTGTGCGGGCACATGCAAGCAGCTTTTAGGGAAGACGCAGGCGTGGCGAGAAAGTCACATCATATATTCTTATAGTGATATCGTCCGTAGTGGTGTGGTAGGTGCGCGGCGGGTGACGATCATGTGCGCCAGTGTGCTATCATGCGCGCGGCGCGCGGCGGAGGCCGTGCCACAGGCATTCTGGGAAGGAGCAAAGAGCATGGCAAGCCCGGCGATTGGCGATCTTGCGCCTGAGTTCGAAACAACCACCGACACCGGAGCGACGGTGCGCCTGGCTGATTTTCGCGGCAAGCGCGTGGTGCTGTATTTCTACCCGAAGGACGATACGCCCGGCTGCACCACGCAGGCGTGTGGCTTCCGCGATAACTACCCGCTGATCGAGGAAAAGAACGCGGTGGTGCTGGGCGTAAGCCCCGACGGCCAGAAGTCGCACCAGAAGTTCCGAACGAAATTCGACCTGCCCTTTACCCTGCTGGTGGATGAGGACCACGCAATTGCCGAGGCGTATGGCGTGTGGGGCGAAAAATCCATGTATGGCAAGACGTATATGGGCGTGACGCGCAGCCATTTTGTGATCGACGAGCAGGGCCGCATCGCCGACGCGCAGGTGAAGGTTAGCCCAGCCGAGAGCGTCGAGCGCGCCTTGCAGGCGCTTGGCTAGGGATGGGCGCGTGTATGCACCACAGAGGCACAGAGCGCACGGAGAACGCGGGAGAAATACCCGGGATGATCGGTTGAAGGGGTGACAAGATGATAGGGTGACGGGGAGACACAAGCAGCAGGCAGTTGGCGGTCGGCAGTAACCTTCAAACCTGCAAACCTTCAAACTTGCAACCGCATGAGGGTCTAGGGTCTGGGGTTTTGGGATTGAGGCTGCAACCTGCAACACAGGCGTATACAACACGCCTCGGCTTTCAGATGCAACCTGCGAACCTTCAAACCTGCAACCTGTACACAAAACCTCCGTGCCTCTGTGTCTCTGTGGTACATTTTCTTTGGCTCTTCGTCGTTCGTCGTTCGTCGTTCGTCAGAAATTTTGTGCGCTCTGTGCCGCTGTGGTGCATTGGCGGCGAAGTTTCGCAGAAATAGCCTACGCCCGCACGCCGATCTGCTCAAGCAGTTGCGGGCGGCCACGCAGCGCAACGCGCGCCACCGTCTTGAAATCGCGCATCCATGTGCCAAGCTCGGCCAGCGAGCTGTTGCGGGCGCTGGTTGCATCCTGCGCGGTGCTGCGCTGCTGCAGGCTGGAGGCGTGGCGTGTGGCGACGGCCTCGATCTGATCTGCGCCTTGTTGCAGCACAGAGCGAGTCAGGCTGAATTCGGCCAGCTTGATCTGAATAGCGCTATCGTTGAGGGCGACGCTGTAGAACTGCTGCGCCTGCGCCAGCCACTCCGCGAGGCTGTTTTTGCGCGGCCCCAGCGCCTGCATCGCTTGCAGCGCGCCGCGATCATCTTCCAGCGCAACGCGGGCGATCTTGACGTGGCGCTTGTACACGGCCTGGGCCTGCTTTTCGGTGTCGTTCAGCGCGTCGGCGGCGCGGCGCAGCCCGCCATAGGCGGCGATCTTCTGCTGGTAGTGGGCGCGGGCGGCGTCGCGAAGCTGCTCGGCCTGGGTGATGCGCTCGGGGGTGTAGCCAAAAGCCGCCAGTGCGGCCTGAAGCTCGGCGCTTGCGCGCACGTTGGTGATCACGACGTGGGCTTCGGCAAGCTGTTTTTCGATGGTGAGGGTACCTCGAGGCATGGTTGTTCTCCTTGTGCGATGCTCGCTTGAATGGTGAGGCCCGCCTGAGTGGCGGTTCGGGCTGGGCAGATGCTGTGGTTTTGCTGGTACACGGCTGCGCGCCCAGCGTGCCTGCCGCGACCGCTGATGGTCATAGGCTTGTTCCCCCATCTGCAAAACGTTGCTCGCCGGGCGCGCGGGCATTTTCTTTGCTTCCCCCGTGCGTGCGAGCAGCTGATCGACCATTGGGGATGTTTCCCCAGCGCATGGTTCGCAGCTGCGCGGGCATTTTTTGTGCTTCCCCAGTGCGTGCGGGCAGCTGATCGACCATTGGGGATGTTTCCCCAGCGCATGGATCGCAGCTGATCGGGTATTGGGGAGGGTTCCCCAAACGGTGAGTACCTGCTGCGCTGCCCTTTTGTGTGCCCTTGCGCCAGCGCCGGCCGGGCGCGGGCTCGTTTCAACCAGGGCAACACAACCGACTACAATGTATCGTACTGGCCTGCTGCACACAATAGCGCAGGGGTATGGTTTGGGGCATAGGAATGAAGGATTGAAAAGGGATTGTTGGGCGGGACGAAAGTACTATGAGGCGCTCAATTATTGACACGCCAGCGCCGCCCGTGCTAGGATTAGCATACTTCTCAATTATCTCAATAGCATAAGGTTCTTCCTGCCTGCGTTCCCCAATTTTCTGTGACCGACATCCTGTACACTGCAGCCTCCGTCATTAGTGTTTTGTTATAGTGAGTAGATATGACTAATCAATCTGGTTTTTTCTCTGCTCTGCGGGCATTTGCAGCCGATTTGACGAGCCGTTTTACTCAAACGACTGTAGCCTTCCAGCCAGAAGATCAACTCAAAGGTACAGTTGAAACATTAGTCAAAGAAGCTAGCACTGCGCTTACTCTACCGCAGATCAACGTTTTCACTGAGGTGCAGGTGAGCAATCTGGGTGGCCGCCCAGACATGGGCGTAACACAGCAAGGCTTGCTGACAGGATATATTGAGCTAAAAGCGCCCGGCAAAGGCGCACGACCGCAGAATTTTAAGGGTGAGAATAAGAAGCAATGGGATAAATTCAAGAATTTACCAAATCTGATTTATACAGATGGCAATGAATGGACACTATTTCGCACTGGTGTAGAGACTGGGGAAAGTGTTCGTTTATCTGGCAACGTGACACACGATGGCGCGAATGCCTGTTCACAAGAAGATGCCACCAAGTTACTGCGACTATTACAATCTTTCTTTGCCTGGCAGCCGATTACGCCGAGTAACCCTAAAGGCCTGGCGCAAATGCTGGCCCCTATTTGCCGGTTATTGCGCGACGATGTTGCTGCCGCACTGGAAAATCCAAGTTCCAATCTTCATAGCCTGGCCGATGATTGGCGGCGCTTTTTCTTTCCCAATGCAGATGCCAGCCAGTTTGCCGATGCTTATGCACAGACACTAACCTATGCCTTGCTACTGGCCCGACTCTCGGGTTCTGACGATCTCTCGATATATCAGGCTTCAAAAAGTATTCAAGGCGAACATCGCTTATTGGCCGATGTTCTCAAGCGTTTAGGAGACGACACAGCCCGCCAGGAAATACAAGTAGCAGCCGACCTGCTAGAGCGTATTATTGGCGCGGTGGATATATCGCTGTTTGTCAATAAGGGCGAAGATCCGTGGATTTATTTCTATGAGGATTTTCTGGAAGCGTATGATCCTAAAATGCGCAAAGATCGAGGTGTGTATTACACGCCAGTAGAAGTTGTGCAGTGCCAGGTGCGCCTTGTGGCAGAATTACTGAGCGAGCATTTTGATGCAGACTATTCGTTTGTAGACAAAAACGTTGTAACACTCGATCCAGCGACTGGTACGGGCACCTATATTTTGGCGGCGATACGCCATGGACTGGACCAAGTCGAACGTGTGAAGGGACGCGGCGCGCGAGTGCAGGCAGCCACAACAGCAGCACAGAATATTCATGCATTTGAGCTATTAATTGGCCCATATGCTGTGGCTCACTTGCGCTTAAGCCAGGCAATTCTGGCCGAACATGCACCACTGCCTGCGGATGGCCCTCATATCTACCTTAACGATACGCTTGATGCGCCAAATGCCGTACCGCCTGGTTATTTACCGATGCAGTACAAGCAGTTGGCCGAAGAGCAGAAGCGGGCCAATAAAATCAAGCAATCTGCGCCAGTGCTAGTGTGCATTGGTAACCCACCCTACGATCGACAAACTATTGACGAAACTGAACGTGGCAAAGTGAAGCTTAAAGGTGGTTGGGTACGCTTTGGCGAGGAGAAGCCTGGTGGACGCACGCGGCCAATTCTTGATGATTTTACCGACCCATTAGAAGCCGCCAAACTTGGTGTGCATGCAAAGAACTTGTACAACGACTATGTTTACTTCTGGCGCTGGGCGCTGTGGAAGGTATTTGAACAATCACCTGGCTATGGCATTGTTAGCTTTATCACCGCATCGTCGTACCTGCGTGGCCCTGGCTTTGCTGGTATGCGTAAAGTTATGCGTGAAACATTTGACGAGCTGTGGATCATCGATTTAGAGGGCGATACCCTGGGGGCGCGTAAAACTGAGAATGTGTTTGCTATTAGAACGCCAGTAGCGATTGCGATTGGTGTACGTTACAACACGGCTCAAACGTCTACGCCCGCTACGGTGCATTACACTCGTATCTCGGGAACTAGGGAAGAAAAGTTAGCGGCATTAGCAGGTATTGGAAAGTTTGCTGACTTACCCTGGCGACCATGCTTTGAAGGTTGGATGCAACCACTCTTGCCAGCAGGTGATACACCGTATTGGAGTTGGCCGCTGTTAACTGATCTGTTTCCCTGGCAAACGAATGGTATGCAATTTAAGCGCACCTGGCCGATCGGCGAGACCCGTGAGTTACTAAAACGTCGCTGGCAGCAATTATTAACTATCCCATCAAATAAACGCGGCCCAGCGATGCGGCAGACCGATGCACGTACAATTAATAAGCCTGAACCAGCCATCGATGACAACACGGTAACTCTACCGCCAATTGCGGCAATAAAGGCGGGAACTGTACCTTTAGAACCTTGGCAATATGCGTTCCGAAGCTTTGATCGGCAATGGGTGTTGCCTGATACTCGCTTATGCGATCGACCACGCCCTGATTTACAGCGTGCACATAGTAATCGCCAGATTTATATGACAAGTCTGTTGACAAAAGTATTAGGGGAAGGGTCTTCGGTAGTTGCAACTGCACTTATTCCTGATCTTGACTATTTCTGTAATCGCGGAGCAAAAGATGTTATCCCACTCTGGCGCGATAAAAACGGAGCGCAGGCGAATATTACCGGTAATCTGCTTGATGCATTAACGGCAGAGTATGGCCAAGCAGTTGCCGCTGAAGACTTGTTTGCATATTGCTATGCTTTGCTCTCGGCGCCGGATTATGTTCAACGTTATTGGGATGAACTGACCATTCCTGGCCCCCGAGTACCGATTACGAAGGATATTGCACTATTCAAACGTGGTGTGGTTCTCGGGAAACGTTTAATCTGGTTGCATACGTTTGGCGAACGCTTTGTACCAGCAGGAAAAAAGCCCGGCAAGCTTCCTGCTGGCAGCGCACGCATTGCTATCGGAACACCTACTGACGTGGCCCGGTATCCAAAACACTTCACATATAGCCCCGCAACACAGGAGCTAAAAGTTGGTGATGGAGTGTTTTCGCATGTGCGGCCTGATATCTGGAATTTCAGTGTTTCGGGCTTGAAGATTGTTGACTCATGGCTTGGTTATCGAATGCTTGTACGCACCGGCAAAAAATCATCGCCTCTGGATGATTTACGACCAAATGGTTGGCAATTCGATGATGAATTGCTTGAACTCTTGTGGATGCTTGAAGCATCGCTTGATGCGCTGCCTGATGCAACGGCATTGTTACAAGAAGTGCTTGCATCCACACTTTTTACAGCTAGTGAATTGCCTATGCCCAGTGACGCTGAACGGCAAGGCTCTGGTGTAAATAGCGACCTACCGCTGTTTGCAGCGGCAGGCATCGACATGGATGAGTCCTTTGACGATGAGTGATTGTACGAACTTTTAGGAATCATATATGCAAGCCTATCGCCATGAAACAATCATCCTCCATAATGGCACGCTTACCTTGCGCGATCTGCCGCTTCAAGCTGGCGAGAAAGTCGAAGTGATCATTATTGTTCAATCGTCGCCAGAGCGTGTTAAGCCAAACTACCCTTTGCGTGGTCTACCAGTTACATATATCGACCCCACCGAGCCAATTGCAGAGGCTGATTGGGAAGCAGTATGATGCTGGTGAAAGTGAGTGCTGGGTCTGGCTACGCCACAATGCACAGGGTTTCATCGCATACCTAGTGCAAAACCAATACACTATCCATCGCCTGATCAGTGGGAATAATTTTCATTGAAACATACAGCGGTGCGCCCACTCTTCGCAATCTTTCTGCTCGCGCTGGCGTGCTGCGCGCCGGCCGCGCGTGGCGCTGCGCCGGCTGCAACCGTGCAGTTTGCGGGCTACACATGGCGGGTGCGCGCGGGCAGCGGCGGGCCTGGGCCGAACACCTGGGACGCCAGCAACGTCTGGGTCGATGGCAGCGGCGCGCTGCACCTGAAGATCGCGCACGCGAATGGCGCGTGGACCTGCGCCGAGCTCGAAACCACCGAGCGCTTCGGCTTTGGCACCTACCAGTTCCAGCTCGACGGAGCGATCGACAAGCTCGACCCGAACGTGGTGCTGGGGCTGTTCACCTACCCGCCCGACGACGTGGGGCCGGACACGACCAACGAGATCGATATTGAGTTTGCGCGCTGGGGTGCGCCCGCCAACCCGAATGGCAACTACACCGTCTGGCCGGCCGAGCTTGGGCGCAGGAACAGCTCGCACACCTTCGAGCTCGCATTGAATGGCACCTACACCACCCAGCGCTTCCACTGGTCGCACGACGCTATCGTTTTCCAGAGCCTGCACGGCCATACCGACACTGACGCGAACGAGTTTGCACGCTGGGACTTCCGCCCCAGCACCTTCGCGCAGGACATCCCGCAGCGCCCGGTGCCGCTGCACCTGAACCTGTGGCTGTTTGGCGGCCACGCGCCCACCGACGGCAAAGAGGTGGAGATTGTGGTGAGCGCGCTGCGCTACACGCCGCCGGGGCAGGTGTTTGTGCCGCTGGCGGCAGGGTGATTGAGCGAGTTAGCAGGTTGCAGGTTTGAATGTTGAGGCCGCAGGACCAACGAAGGGCGTATTACTATATGCCCGGACCACCAAGACACCAAGAACCGTAACCACGAAGGCACGAAGACACGAAGGGCGAGAAGAACCAGGAACCGAGAACCACACAAGGGTTTAGGGTCTGGGGTTTTGGGATTGGGCCTACAAGCCAGCAACCAGCAACCGTGAAACCATCTGAGTCCTTTGCGCTCTCTAACACGAAAATAGAACCGAGAACTAAGAACCAAGAACCGTTCGCGTTCTATTTTCATCCATCAGGGTGCGGCGCAGCCGCATGGACATCTGTGGTGAATACTTCGGCAGTTGGCAGTATGCGTGGGCGAACCTGGAAACGTGCAACCTGCATGCCTCTGCGTCCTTTGTGCTCTTTGCGGTGAATACTTCGGCGGTTGTTCGCCAGTTTGGGCACGATCTATCCTGCCCTGAAGCATACATTCTCAATCGTGCATTCTTGTTCTCCGTGCCTCTGTGCCTCTTTGGTCAACCTTTCGACAGTCGGCTGTAACCTGGAACTTTCAAACCTGGAACATTCCAACCTGAAAACCTAATGGAGAAACATACTCATGCAAGTCTCCCCCGCCACGGAGCAGAGGCGCGCCCGCCCGGGTGGGTGGTGGCAAGAAGCTGCAGTTGCGCGCCGCGCCGCCGTTGCCGCAACCGTGCTCTGCATTCTGCTGGCGTGCTTTGCGTTTGTGCAATTTGGCACGCCCCACCTGGCCGACAACGACGGCTACTACCACATGCGCATGGCCGCGCTGATGCGCAGCGAGGGCCTGCGGGTAGAATTTCCGTGGCTGCCGCTCACCATCCTCAAACCCGGCGCATTCTATGATCACCACATGCTGTTCCACGCCTACCTGGCGCTGTTTGTGGGCGACCGAACACCCGAGCAGATGCTTGCGGGCGCAAAGCTGGCCAGTATTATAATGCCCGCGCTGGCCGGGCTGGCGATCTGGTGGCTGCTGGCCGCGCAGGGGGTGCCGGGCGCGGCGCTGTGGGCGATCGGCACATGCGCGATCTCCGACGCATTCCTGTACCGCATGAGCATGCCCCGCGCGCAGGCGGCCTCGCTGCTGCTGCTGGTGCTGGCGCTGCACTGGCTCTTGCGGCGGCGCTACGCCCTGTTGCTGCCGCTCGGCTTCGTGTATGTCTGGCTGTACAACGCCTTCCCGCTGCTGATCCTGCTGGCGAGCATTGCGGTAGTTGCAACGTTTGCCACCGAGCGGCGGCTGGAATGGCGGGCATTGGCCTACCCGCTGGCCGGAATCGCGCTGGGCATCGTGATCAACCCCTACTTCCCCGAAAACATTGTTTTTATTG
>LJCR01000538.1 GCA_001399705.1 Kouleothrix aurantiaca | reverse complement strand
CGTCAGGCACTCATCCACGCCGCCGACAGCGCGCCAGCATCGGCGGGGCGCGTGCGTGCCGAGCAGCAAATCGCCGCGCTGGGCCTGTGAGCGCAGAACCGCAGAACCGCAGAGCCGAGAACCGCTGAACCGCTGAACCGCTGAAGGGCGTATTGCTATACGCCCAGACCGAGAACCGAGAACTGCTGAACCGCTGAACCGCAGAACTGCAGAACAGGGGCAGGAACCTCGTCCTGAGTAGCGCGCAGCGCGTATCGAAGGGCGAGAACCGAGAACCGCAGAACCGCAGAACTGCAGAACAGAGGCAGGAACCTCGTCCTGAGTAGCGCGCAGCGCGTATCGAAGGGCGAGAACCGAGAACCGAGAGCCACAGAACCGAGACCTGAAACCTTCAAACATTCAACCTGCAAACCTGAAACCTTCATTCAACCTGCAAACCTGAAACCTGCAAACCTCACAACCCCTTCGCGTCCTTTGCGCTCTTTGCGGTAAAAGGCGGTCGGCAGTCGTCGGTTGTCGGGCGTCGGCTACACTGCCAGCGTCTTCCAGCGCCCGCGCCGGGACTGCCACAGCGCGAGCAGCGCCTGCACCGCGAAATCGCTGCTCATCGCCACCCACACGCCGCTCAGGCCCCAGCCCAGCGCCAGCAGCGCCAGCACCAGCGGCAGGCGCACGCCCCAGGTACTCACCAGCTTGGAGTACAGCGGCCAGCGCGTATCGCCCGCGCCACGCAGCCCGCCCGAAACCACAAAACTCAGCGCCAGCAGGGGTTGCATGGCCCCGGCGATGCGCATCGCGCCCGCGCCCACGTCGGCAACCTGCGGGTCGGCCACAAACAGCGCGATCAGCTGGTGCGGCAGCAGCATCATGCCCAGGCCGAGCATGCTCATCAGCAGGGCACACTGGCGCAGCGCCTCGTAGGTGCTGGCCTCCGCGAGGTCGGGTTCGCCCGCGCCAAGGTACTGCCCCACCAGCGCCGAGGCCGCGATCGCGTAGCCCAGGCCGGGCAGGAACGACAGCGACTCAATGCTGATCACCACGTTATGCGCGGCGTAGGCAGCCGTGCCGAGCTGGGTCACAAAGCTCACAAATATCAGCAGCGCGCCCTGAAACACCAGCTGCTCAGCGCCGCTTGGCCCGCCAATACGCGCCAGCCGCCCCAGCAGCGACCAGTCGGGCCGCATGTCGGGCAGCAGCCGCAGGCCCGAGCGGCCGCGCAGCAGCAGAAGCACCAGCACCAGCCCGCCGCCGCCGCGCGCCACCGCCGCGCCAATCGCCGAGCCCGCAACCCCAAGCACCGGCGCGCCCAGGTTGCCGTTGATCAGCAGCCAAGAAAGCGCAATATTCACCACATTCACGCCCAGCATCACCACCAGCGGCGTGCGGGTGTCGCCCACGCCGCGCAGCGCGGCCGTGCCAATAAACAGCAGCGCAGCCGGCGCAAACGTGCTCGACGCGATCTGCAGGAACAGCACGCCGCGCGCAAGCACGCCCGCATCGGGGCCAAGCGCCTGCAGCATTGGCCGCGCCAGCCCCACGCCGATCAGCGTCGCCAGCACGCCCATCGCCAGCCCGCCCAGCAGCGACTGGCGCAGCACCCGGTTCGCCAGCGCGTCGTCGCCCGCGCCGCGCGCCCGCGCGATCATCGCCGTGCAGCCAACGCTCACGGCCATAAAGCACACGGTGATCAGCCAGATCAGCTGGCTGGCCAGCCCAACACCTGCTAACGCCTCGGCGCTGGAATACCCCAGGCGCGCGCTCGCCTGCGCGTTGAGGTGACCCACCAGAAAGGTGTCAGACAATCCCACCAGCGTGTTCAGCATCTGCTCGCCAACCGCCGGCAGCGCCAGCTTCACCACAGCGCGGCGAAGCGCAGGGCTGCGCGGCTGCACGGCAGCACCTGGTTCACTTACAATAGCCACAGTTCAGCTCCTTTGCTTGGGTGCTATCGGCGCACAGAGTGTAAAACATTCCAACGGCCCGACCCGCCCGGCGCGCACACACGCGGCACCGGATGATCTATGAATATGTAGTACGAAGTACGGTCGCGAGCGCAGGTGCTGCCCTTGGCATTCTGAAGCGGCCACAGGCCCGAAACTGCCCGACTAGTAGCATAAAAGTACGCATCTTTCGCCTGCCGTTCGCCCACCTGCCGCTGGAAGGTGCCGCAAATTGGTTCAAGATTCGTCAAAATATCAACTTGACGTGAAACACATGTTCTGATATACTACTCGCAACCCGATATTAGAACATACGTTTTACACAACCACGATTGACGCCAAGCACGTTCGGGTGGCCGACGGGTTGCTCAGGATCGCATAGGAGCTGGCAAAGGAGGCCCCAGCAATGGCAGTACGTAGTCAAGAAATGCGCAACACCACCACTCGAACCGGGTCAGCCGCACCGCGCGCGTCGATCACTGTTCCGCCGATTTCGTTCCACACGCTGGCCTATGTTGTCACCGCCGTGCTGGCCCTGCTCGCCATCTATGCGATCATGGGCAATGTCATGAGCTGGGGGCAGGGCAAGGTCGACGATTTCCGCTACGGCGCCACGCGCACCTACCAGGTCGACGCAGTGGTGGGCCACAACGACGGTGCCGGCACGCCCTCGCACTTTATCGCGATGAACCTCAACCGCCAGGTCATGGTCATCGAGATCCCGGGCGGCGATGCCAGCAAGATCCGCACGCTCACCGGCCCCTACCTGTTTGGCGCGGGCGAAGACAAGACACCAGTGCTGCTGCGTTTCGACGACCTCAACCGCGATGGCTCGCAGGATCTGATCGTCAACGTCAAGAACGAAGAAATTGTCTACCTGAACAAGGAAGGCCAGTTTCAGCCAATTACGCCCGAGGAGCGCGCGCGCCTTGTGCAGAAGCAGTAGACACACGGCTGTGCAGCGTATCGCTTGTAAAAGGTTAATCTTCTATGCCGCCCGCACGATCTGATTGCGCGGGCGGCGTTGTGCGCCTTCGGAAAGTTACGCACCCCTGAAGCATCTCTTGCTCCTATCACGAGGAAAAGTGTTTACCCGAACTTAGTATCATTCGCTGATACACACGCTGAACTGCACACAATGATGTCACGTGCGCAGTTCGCGGGTACGAGTATTGACAGCAAATCGGGGATGGTTGAGGGCAAGCACTATGATGTGTGCCGGCGCAAAGGGCCGTAGGTTTCTGCGCACGCCTGGCGGTTGCATCGCTTGCTTGAACCCGGCGCTTGGAGCTGGTCAGGCTTCTTCTTCAAAATCACCAAAATACTCTGCCAAGCTGGCATATGCTTCTTCCAGCATGGGTAAGTTGTTGGCCTGTTTGAGATGCACGCCCAATATGTCGGCAAGCGGAGCCAGCAGCATCAGTGGCGGCGCTGCGCCAACGCGCACTTCTTTTGGGCGCACTCC
>LJCR01000539.1 GCA_001399705.1 Kouleothrix aurantiaca | reverse complement strand
GATTATAGCACAGCGGCCGAGCGTGCTGAGCGCTCGGCCACCGGCGAAGGAGCCCAAGTGGGATTGTATGGAGTATAAACCACCGAGTCAATTGTCACCCTGCCCGTTCCTGGCGGTGCGCGAGTTCGAGCTACGCGCTCCAACAGCGACGATTTGGAGGAGGAGATCCCGGTCTTCCCCAATACGCTGCCAATTTGCACAGCAGAACAAGCGTGCTGCTACCAGACGATGTGCTTCCCGCAGGCGTGGCATCCCTGGGATCCCCAATGGGTGTGTTGCGGCTTTTCCGTGGTCTACACCGGTAAGGGCGACGAGCTCGCCTGGACGGTCGAGCCGGATCTGGGCGGCTGGTGGCCAGGCCGCTCGCCGCTGCAGCCGCAGCCCGAGCCGACGTTCGACGAGCAGCTGGAGCTGATCGCCAGCCAGATGATCACGGCCGAGATCCGTGCGGAGTTTCCGACCTGGTGCCGGCGCTGGGGCTACGCCGGCGCGACCGCGTATGTCGCGCGGCAGATTGCGAATAAGCGCATCGGCGAGCGCTGGCACTGGCCGGAGGCGCGCAGCCACAAGGGGACGATCGAGATCTGGCGTGTGGGCCACAATTACCCAGCCAAGCCCGACGCGACGATGCCGCTGATTGATTTCGTGAAGCGCTTCCTGATGGAGCCGCCGCCCGACGGCGAGCAGTTGCGTATGTTTTAGGAGGACTATGAGCACGCCAGATCTCGATCTCCAGCAGCTGGCCGACCGGCTCACGCCGGGAAAGGTCTACCGCTGGGATCATCTCCGCCAAATGCTACAGATCGACATCGCCACGGCGAATCGGATGGTGAACGCCCGGCTGGTGAAAGCCGTGAACTGCTCGGATCACCATTGGAGCTGGATTATCCGCGCAGACACATTGAATGTCGCAGAAGGAAAGCAAGTGAAAAGCCGTATCGAACTGATGCAGGCACGCGCCCACCTCCAGGAGCAGCGAGACGCCCAGGGTAACGTCGCCGGCCTGGACAAGCAGCTGGAGGCCCTCGACCGCGAGCTGGCGGACTTCGACCGGGCGGTCAAAGCCGCGCTCGTGGCGCTGTTCGGCACTGAATATAAAGAATGGCTCAACCTACACGACGCCAGCGGCACGCCGCTGGCGCCCTGCCAGGTGGTACCGGGCGATACCTGCAAGATGAAAGAGGTCGGAGAGGAGGCGGTGACGCTCTGCATCACGATCGGCACGAAACAGCACAATCTCGTCATTCCCTACAGCCAAATTCAAGCTGTGGACGGCAACGACGTGTTCCTGATGCCCAAACCGCAGATTGACCGCAAGGTGATCGCCGCCTGCAGGCGGCGGATGCGCGAGCTGTATGCGTGATGCCACGGTTCGTCTTTTCGCATGTATTGAAGGAGCAACGCCGCGAGGCGCAGCGGCTGATCAGGGAACTGCACTACTCTTCGAGCGACGGCAATCAGGGGTTTGTACACTCGGTTCGCATCGACGACGTGACCGCAGCGGCCTGCCTGATTGGCGGAACGCTCTCGGAGGGAGCGGAGCGCGCGATCGTCGCCGAGGGCTTTGCCTGCCGCCAGGTCAAGCGCCTGGTGGCGCGAGATAATTGTCCGGTTCCTGAGAGCCAGCTGCTGCGGATGGCCATGCGCGATGTGGCCAACAAAGTCGGCCCGTACATGAGCATATCCTATGCCGATCCTGTCGCGATCGACGCGCGAACGGGGCGCAGCCTGCTCGGATGGCTCTATTTTGCGGCCGGTTATTTCTTTATCGGCTTCACCAGCCAGCCGCGCTATGCGGTAATCGACCACGAGGGCGCGCTGCGCTCGACCAGGCAGGGCGGCATCACCTTAACGCGCCGCACGCTGCCGCGCGCCGGGGATGACTTCCAAGGTCAGCGCGTAACAAAGGACTGGCAGATGGTGAAGATCCCGCCGGCCCGCGTTTGGGTTGCGCCGGTGGTGCCGTTCACCCTCGGCGGCGAGCCGACCAGCCGCGCCTGGCGCAAGCATCAGTATCTGGAAATGTGGCGCAACCTGGTGCCCGAGCGCAAGGTCTGGGCGCAGCGCTGGATCGACAAGCGGCACTGGAAGCAGCTGCTGCGAGATGCCACGGTCGAGCAGGTCGAAGGGCCGCGGCAGCAGACCGAGCACGAGATCCTCGCGCGCGGTGTGTGGCCGGGCGAGCTGATGACGCGCACGGCCGGCCCGATCTGGCCGATTATCGAGGAGCAGGGCCACCTGTTCAGCGAGGCAGAGGTCGCTGGCGAGGTCACCAGCGGCAGGCGGTATTGGCCGCGCGGCGAAGCCAGCGACATTTAAGTGTAGAATCGGAGGCATGGGGTTACTTGTGCTGCACATCACCTTCACGATTGCTAGTGCCGACCTGGCCGAGCCGAACGTACTGACCGACCTGAGCGACCTGGCCGAGCGGCAGGCGCGCGCGGATATTCGCCGCCATTATCCTGGCTATGCCGCCGATCGGCTGTGCTGCCTGGGGATCTACCACTTTCCCGACACGCAGCGGCCGCACCAGGAACGAGTCAGGGCCGCGTTCGCCTACCAGCTTATCCGCGCCCCATCCACCGCCTAGCCCTCTGTCGCTTGTTTTTCCTATCAGTTTGGCACTACAGAGCCAAGCGTCACACCTCGTTGCGTCGAAATTCTTGACAAGTATCTGAGGATGTGCTACAATATAAATGCGCAAGTTGCGCAGGAAACCCGAAGTACAGGAGCACAAACCGATGCGCAAGCCGAACAACACCGACATCGCCGCCTACTTGCCGACCGTCATCGACGCGCCAGTGCTTGAGCCCGACCTGAGCCAATGGATCGGGCCGGAGCTTCCCTACCTGTACACCACCACGGTGGACGGCAGCGAGGCGCAGGCGCTGGTACCCGACCTTCGCCGCGCTGGCATCGAGCTGAAAATCGCCTGCGACTTCCTGGCCACCAAACTGCCGGTGACCGCCGAGGAGATCACCAAACACCGCTTGATACCGGTGAGCGACGCGGCCCGCGAGGCGGCCCGCCGCTGGAAGCCGGCATTCACGCCCGCTCTGCTCGCCGAGGTGCTGGCGATGGAGCTGGACGACACGCGGCTGGGCGATGCGACGAATGCGGAGCTGGATGCGCTGAGCGCGCGGCTGCCCTATGCGCCTCAAGAGCCGGGCTGGCGCAGCGGGATGCAGGCCAGCTTCGACGGGCTGAACGGCCTGGCGTTCGAGGTGCTCAGCCACGGGCACGCCTTGCTCAGCGCGCAGGACGCCGGCGTGCTGCTGCGAGCCTACCGCGAGCTGGGCGTGAGCGTGGACGGTATGGCTGGCCGGGCCGACCTGCTGGCGCTGCTGGACGCCTTCGACGGGCTGGAGCTGGGCGGCGCCGACGAGCGCAAGCTGACCACCTACG
>LJCR01000537.1 GCA_001399705.1 Kouleothrix aurantiaca | reverse complement strand
CGAGGAGGTTGCCCCCCTACGGCATTTCCAGTGCCGCGCACTAGGCCACTATGCGACCTCCCCAAGTGTAAAGCGTTTCGTGCGCGGCTTTCATTATAGCAAAAATCACCGCTTCGTGCAATGCGGCACCGCGCGCCTCTGCCCAAACATCCCTGCATATGAATAAAAACATATATCGGGAAACAGCGATATGTGGTACAATCGGCGGAGCGTGATTCCGCGCTGGAGCGCGCAAGGAGGGACCACATGCGCGATGATATCACAAACTTTGCCATTGAAGACTACCTGAGCAGCCTGATGCCTCCACGTTCGGGTGTGCTGGCTGAACTTGAGCAGCGCGCCCACGAGCGCGGGCTGCCACTCGTCGGCCCCGTTGAAGGCCAGCTGCTCTACCTGCTTGCCAAAAGCTCGGGCGCGCGCGAAGCGCTTGAGATCGGCACCGCAACCGGCTACGCCGCCACATGGCTGATGCGGGCCGTAGTGCCGGCCGGCGGCCGCCTGACAGCGATTGAACGCCAGCCCGAGCGCTACAAGCTGGCCCAAGAGTACATCACCCGCGCAGGCTACGGCGAATGCCTGAACATCATCGCCGGCGAGTGGTTCAGCGTGCTCGAAACGCTTCCTGGCCCATTCGACCTGATCTTCCTCGACATCTTGCGCAACCTGTCCGACGAGCACGACGCCGTAAAAGCGCTCGAGCTGTGCATTTCACGCCTGCGGCCCGGCGGCATGCTGATTGGCGATAACGTGCTGTGTAACGGCCTGGTGGTTGAGGAAGACGCCGCCCCGACTGTGCGCGGCATTCAGGAGTTCAACCGAGCAATCATGCAGCATCCGCAGCTTGAGTCGGTAATCATCCCGCTGCGCGACGGCGTCGCCGTGTGTCGCAAGAAGGACTAGCCAATTCTGAGCTGTGAATTTTGGGTTGAAGCAAGCTCAAAACGCACAACGCAACATTATTTATGCCCGCACTCACCGACGCCCAGCAGCGCATCGCCGAGCTCACGACCCTCAACGAGCTGGCGCAAACCCTCAACCGCGCGCTTGATTTGCGCGAGGCGCTTGATGCTGCCCTGCCCAAAATCGTCGAGATCATGGGCCTGCGCACCGGCTGGATTTTTCTGCACGAAGAAGGCAGCACTTTCCGCCTGGCCGCGCGCCACGAGCTGCCACCTGCCATCAACTACCCTGGCCCGGCATGGTCGGGCGATTGCAGCTGCCAGGAAATGTGCCTGAACGGCAAGCTCAGCAAAGCGGTCAACATGGTGCGCTGCAGCCGGCTGCGCCACGCCGTTGGCGACAAGCGCTCGCTCGCGCAGCACGCCTCGGTGCCCATCCAGGGCGAAACCGCAGTTCTGGGCATTCTGAACGTCGCCACCTCGGAGTATGGCCGGTTCACACCACCGCAGCTTCAGCTCCTCTCGGCGATTGGCTTTATGCTCGGCACCGCTATTACCCGCACCCGCCTGCACGATCAGGTGAAGGTGCGGCGCGTGCAGGAACAGGCCGCGCTGCTCAAGCTTTCGCAGGAGCTGCTTGGCGCTGAGTCGATTGAGCCGGCGCTGCAGCGGCTGGTTCGCGTCGGCGCGCGCCTGCTCGAAGCCGATGCCTGTGCATTTATTGAAGCCGACGAGCAGGAAGGCCGCGCGATGCTGGTGGCTGCGCACGGCTGGCACTACCTGCCCAAAGGCGCGCCGCCCGTGGTGATCGACGCGGTCAACCCGCACCTGTGGTATCTGCCCGAAACCAGCGCCGCGCTTCACGAAGACGCGCTCGACGACCTGCCGCAGCTTCTGGAAGCCCAGCGCTTCCAGGGCCACCTCGCGCTCACCATCGAAATTGGCGGCGCGCCGGTTGGCACGCTGATGATCAACACGCATACGCCGCGCCGCTTCCTGATGGATGAAGCGCAGCTGCTGGGTTTGCTGGGCAGCCAGCTTGCCCAAACGCTTGAACGCGAGCGGCTGCATCAGGAAGCACTGGCTCGCCAGCGGCTCGAACAAGAGCTCAACCTGGCGCGCGACATTCAGGCCAGCTTTCTGCCGGCCTGCTGCCCAATCGTACCGGGCTACTCGATCGCGGCATTTTACCGCGCGGCGCGGCAGGTTGGCGGCGATTTCTACGACTTTATCGAGCTTGCGGGCGAACCATCCGGCAATGGCATCGAGAAATCGGGCGAGCCAATGGCGCGCGGGCAGGCCCAGCCGAAGGGCGCGGCGCCAAGCCGCCAGGATCGCGAGCTGGAGTTCTGGCGCACCGGCCGCATGGCCGCGCGCCCGCCCAAACCAAACCAGAACGTCGCGCTGGATAAGGCTGGCCGGCTGGGCATTGTGATCGCCGATGTGACCGACAAGGGTGTGCCGGCGGCCTTGTTTATGGCACTCTCGCGCACACTTATCCGCGCAACCGCGATCGACGGGCATACGCCCGTGGCAGTGCTGGAGCGCGCCAACCGCCTGATTCTTTCCGACGCGCGCTCGGGCCTGTTTGTGACATGCTTCTACGCCATTCTGGATACGGAAAGCGGCGACCTGGTGTTTGCCGACGGCGGCCACAACTACCCGCTGCACTACCGCACCGCACAGGCCAGCATCGAACCGCTGCAGGCGCAGGGCATTGTGCTTGGCATTGTGCCCGACCCGCGCTTCGAGCAGCACGCCACCGTGGTCGAGCCTGGCGATGTGGTCTGTTTCTACACCGACGGCGTGACCGAGGCGATGAACCCGCGCCGCCAGCTCTTTGGCGAAGATCGCCTGGCCGAAATTCTGCGCCGCAGCCACCACCTGCCGCCCGATGAAATTATCGACCGGATCATCGACGCGGTGACAAGCTACACCGCCGGCGCGCCCCAGACCGACGATATCACGATGGTGGTGCTGAAGCGCAACGCTGCGTAAGCCCCAAACAACCGCCTGCCTCACCCCTGGCGAGCCTATGCGATACCGCGCCCTGATTTTTGCGCTGCCGCTCTTCTTCCTGGCCTTCTTCTTTCTGTACCCGCTGGCGGCCATCCTGCGCCTGAGCTTTGGTGGCGGTGCTGGCGCAGCCGGCGCGGGGCTGGCGCAGCTTGTCGCCGACAGCTACTACCTGCAGGTATTGTGGTTCAGCACCTGGCAGGCGCTTGTTTCAACCGCGCTGACGCTGCTGGTGGCGCTGCCGGCCACCTATGTGTTCACCCATTACGCCTTCCCTGGCAAAAGCCTGCTGCGCGCGATCGCCACCGTGCCGTTTGTGCTGCCCACCGTGGTCGTCGCGGCGGCGTTCAAGGCGCTGCTTGGCCCGCGCGACCTGCTGAACAGCACCCTGCAACACTGGCTTGGCCTGGCTGCGCCGCCGATACAGCTCGACCAGACGCTGGCAATTATTCTGCTGGCGCATGTGTTTTACAACTACAGCGTCGTGCTGCGGATCGTCGGCAGCTTC
>LJCR01000536.1 GCA_001399705.1 Kouleothrix aurantiaca | reverse complement strand
ATCAGGTAGCGCGTGAAGCGGGCGGTTTCTTCCAGCGTTTGCACGATCTCGATCTCGCCCTCGCCGTAGCTACGCGCCCGCAAGCCTTCGATCGTGTAGGGCGCGTACTCGGCCCAGGCGTCGGGTGTGGGCGAGGGCTGCGCGGTTGGCGGAACTGCCGTAGGCGCGGGCGCAGCCGTCGGTGGCGCGGCGGTTGGCAGCACAGCCGTGGGTGCGGGTGCTGCCGTCGGTGGCGCTGAAACAGTTGTAGGCGCGAGCGCAGCAGCCGTAGGTTCGGCGGGCTGTGTGCCGGGCGCGCATGCCGCCAGGGCAAGGGCGGGGCCAAGCAGCAGCAGCATAAATCGCTGACGAATCATTCCTTTTTCTCCCTCCAAACATGCCAAGATACCGGTAATCAAGTAGGCCACAGAGCGCACTGAGAACACTGAGCAGACATACCAGCCGCGTGCGCTATGCAGTGCTTGCGACGGGCTTTCAAAGCTGCTATGATTGGGCATCGGTCGCGCAGCTAGCGGAACGGCACGAAGATGACCGCACAACCCAAGGCAGCAATTTCAGAACCAGAGTATCTTGCCTTTGAGCGTGGCAGCGCGCAGAAACACGAATATTATCGTGGCCGTGTTTACGCGATGACTGGCGCGAAAGAAGCGCATAACCTGATTGCGGGCAACACGCTGGCCACTCTGCACGCCCAACTTCGTCGCACGCCCTGCCGTGTCTACCCCAGCGATATGCGCGTCAAAGTGCTACGAACGGGTTTGAATACTTATCCTGATGTCGTTGTAGTGTGCGGCCAGCCGCAATTCACCGATGATGTTCGCGATACGCTTCTAAATCCGACGGTTATTGTCGAAGTACTGTCGGAATCGACCGAACGTTATGATCGCGGGCTGAAGTTCGAAAACTATCGTGCCATCGATACATTGCAGGATTATCTTCTAATCGCGCAGGATCATCATCATATCGAGCAGTATACCCGCCAGCCAAACGGCAAATGGCAGCTCACCGAAGCCAATAATCTCGAAGAATCTATTCGGCTCGATTCGATCAATTGCACACTTGCACTGGCGGATATTTACGAGAAAGTCGAGCTTGAAGGCAGCGACTTTCCGCGCGACATTCCCCCGGAGTAGCTCCTTTTACCCCTGCGGCTCGTACACCCCCGCCAGCGCAAAGGCGTCGTCTTCGGGCGCGTAGCCTAGCTCGTCGCGGGCGTCGCTGATGTCGAGCCACTTCCAGCGATTGTTCGACAGGCCGTGGTAAATGCCGAAGCGCAGGCTGTCGGGCGCTTCGATGCTGGCGCGCACCAGCCGCGCAAGGTCGTGGTAGGTCAGCACGCGGTCGAGCATGGTGCGGCTGTCGCGCAGGCGCGGGCTTTCGCGATCGACGACCCAGCCGAAGCGCAGGCAGATCGCCGCCAGGCCGCGCTGATCGGCATACATGCAGGCCAGCGCCTCGCCCCAGGCTTTGGTGGCGCCGTAGAGGTTGGCCGGGCGCACGGGCATGCTGGTGTGCACCTGCATGTCGCGCGGGTAGCCGCCCACCGCGTTGATGCTGCTGGCAAACACCACGCGCTGGCAGCCGGCTTCGTGCGCGGCCTGAAACACATTCTGCACGCCGATCACATTGCGCGGCAGCAGATCGTCCCACTCGGCATCAATACGCGGGTCGGCGGCGAGGTGTACCACCGTGTCGACGCCCTGGCACAAAGCGCGCATCGCGTCGAGATCGGCAATATCGGCCTCGACAAAACGAAAGCCGCGGGCATCGGCTGGCGCGCGCACGTCGGTGAGCACAAGCTTGTATTCGCTTGCAAAATGGCTGGTGAGAAAGCTGCCAATGCGGCCGGCCGCGCCGGTGAGCAGGATGGTCCGTGGGCTTGTCACGATGTCCTCCGATTCGGGCTGAGCAGAAACGCGTGCATTATAACGCGCCGACCGCCCGAAGAGTTGGGGTACAATGGCCGCATTCCAATCAATTGCTGGGCCATGGAGCCAATGGAGTAGTCATGCAGCAAGGAACACTGGCGGGGCAGGTCGCCCTGGTAACGGGTTCGGGGCGCGGGCTGGGGCGCGCAATCGCGGCGCGCCTGGCGGAACTGGGCGTGGCGGTGGCCGTGCTGTCGTCGCTGGTTGGGCTTGGGATGGCCGTCGGCTGCTGGGCCTGCACCACCTGGCCGCAGGCGGAAAGGGCCAGACTCAGGACGGCGATCAGCGCCAGCATGGCGAAACGAGCCGAACGAGTTGCAGATGCGATGCGCGATATCATAGGGAAGCTCCTTTGTCCTGTTTTTATGCTATTTCATCGGCGCCACACCTACAGTCGCAAACCCTGCGAAAAAGTAACGGGCGAATTTTGCGCGTTTTGAAAATTCGCAAACAATCGTTTGGGACGCCATCGCCGCCGATCATCCGCTATAATGCAGGCGCAAAGTTTCTCGCACATTATCAGGAAAGCGATGCGGAATTATGCGCAGATACTCTGCATTGTAATCGTGAAACCCTATATCCTATTCCCTAAACCCTGCGCTGAAAGCGCATTCGTGAGGTCGCCATGCTTGCCGAGCCAATCGAAACCGAGATCGCCGCGCTGGCCGAACGCTATGGCGCGCCGCTGCGCGTGGTGCAGCCGCTCACGGGCGGCCTGTTCGACCCGCTGTTCATGCGCGACCGCTATGGCGAGGTGTGCATGGTGGTGCGCCGGCCCGACGGCACGCTGATCACGGCGATCAAAACCTTCTACCCGGCCGGCGCGTTTCGCCTGCTCACCGGCGGCGTGCACTTCGGCGAAGCAATTGCCGACGCGCTTGTGCGTGAGGTGGCCGAGGAAACCGGGCTGGATGTCGCGGTGCGTCGCTTTCTGGCCGTGATCGAGTATGAGCTGCCCGCGCTGGCTGGCAAGCGCTTCGCCACGTTCGCATTTTTGCTGGATGAGCTAGGCGGCGAGCTGGTGGTGAGCGACCCCGATGAGCGGATTGGCGCGTTTCGCTTTTTGCGCGTGGATGAGCTGCCCGCCCAGGCCGAAACGCTGGCCGGCGTGCCCGACACGCGCGACGACGAGGTGCAGGGCTCGTGGCGCGATTGGGGCCGCTTCCGCGCCGTGGTGCATCGCGTTGTTCATGCCGCGCTGATGCAGCCGGCCTAAAGCCTGCCAGTGCGCTTTCAGCGCAGGGGTTAGGGGATGGAAATAGGGTTTGGTGATGACAATAACCCGCCACCCGCTAAACCGCAACATCTGCGCAATCTGTGGATTATATCGGCCCAACCAAGGAATGAACCCGTGACAGAACACAACCCGCTACTGCGCTACGCCACCCGGCTGCGCTACGACGCCGCGCGCGGCACGCTGGCTGTGCTCGATGCCCGCGCCCTGCCCGCCGAGCAATGGGCCGAGTTTGGCGCGCCCGAGCCACTGGCAGAAGCAG
>LJCR01000535.1 GCA_001399705.1 Kouleothrix aurantiaca | reverse complement strand
CGCGCCGAAGAAGCCGCCGCCGACCTGATGGCGGCTGAAGCCCGCCGCAAAACCCTGGCCGAGCGCAAGGGCCTGTTCGACGAGCTGACGGTGGCGTTTGGCAAAAAAGGCGTGCAGGCCATGCTGATCGAAACCGCCATCCCCGAGATCGAGCGCGAAGCCAACAACCTGCTGGCGCGCATGACCGACAACCAGATGCACCTGACGTTCGAGACCCAGCGCGACACCAAAAAAGGCGATGTTGCCGAAACGCTCGACATCAAAATTGCCGACGGGCTGGGCACGCGCGACTACGACGCCTTCTCGGGCGGCGAGGCATTTCGCCTCAACTTCGCCATCCGCGTGGCGCTGGCGAAATTGCTGGCCCGCCGCGCCGGCGCGCGCCTCGAGACGCTGGTGATCGACGAGGGTTTTGGCTCGCAAGACGCCAAGGGCCGCGAGCGCCTGGTCGAGGCGATTACCTCGGTGCAGACCGAGTTCAAGCACATTCTGGTGATCACGCACATTCAGGAGCTGAAAGACATGTTCCCGGTGCAGATCGAGATCACCAAAACCGCGCAGGGCAGCGTCTGGGCGATTGCGTAGCGACGACGCGCAGGACTTAGGGGGTCGGGATTAGGGGTTGGGCATTGCGCTGCGCAACGAGACCTTTCACTGCCCTAAAAGCCAATACTGTTCGGACGAGAACCCCTGGGACGTTTGCCACGAAGACTCAAAGACTCAAAGAGCGTAAGAAAGCCATCAAAGCTTCGAGTCTTCGAGTCTTTGTGGCTATTTGAAAGATTGGGCCAGGGCTTTGCTCCCTCTGGTCCTTCGTTTCCCCTCTCCTAGCGGCGCGGCTGCTTCAAGTAGATAAAATAGATCTGCCGGTAGGTCATCGTCCCATCGGGCTCGCGGTCGCCGCGCCAGATTGCATACCAGCCCATTGTGTCGTCGCAGATGAACTTGTGGCGCGGGCAGGGCGCGGCAAACTCCACGCCGGCAATCGAGAAGGTAAAGGCTGGCGGCGCGATCATGCGCTGCTGGATGGCAAACGCGCCGACCGGGCAGGACGCCAGCACCAGCAGCAGCGCAACCCCAATAACCGCCACCAGCACGGTTCGCCGGCGGCGGTGCGGATCATACCGGGCGGCGGGCAGGTCGGGCATACGCTCCCTCGCAGCAGGCGGGAAATCAGTGTGGTGCCTTATTTTTCAAGTATACGCAATACGCACAAGCCCACGATCTATGGCAGGGCTAGAATGATACCAAATTCGCAGCATAGAACCAAGAACCTTTAAACTTTCGACCTGCAACCTGCAACGCTCAAAACCTTCGCGCCTTTTGCGCTCTTTGCGGTTTATTTTACGGTCGTCCTTCGTCATTGGTCGGTCGTCTTTCGTCGCTCGTTCGGTGTTTACGCGCGCCCGATCTTGGGATACACTTGGCATAGCGCCCCGCTGTGCGACGTTGCGCAGCGCCCATGCCGTAAGGAGTACCCATGACGACGCTGGCTCCCTACAACGACCAGGAACTGCGCCTCTTGCAGCTGCTCAGCAACCGCTACCCAACCATCACCGCCGCGCACATCGAAATGATCAACCTCCACGCGATCCTTGCGCTGCCCAAAGGCACCGACCACTATATCTCCGACATTCACGGCGCCTACGAGCAGTTCGATCATATTCTGCGCCACGCCTCGGGCGCGATCCGCCGCAAGATCAAACAAA
The DNA here is from genome assembly GCA_001399705.1 of Kouleothrix aurantiaca. Taxonomy (GTDB): domain Bacteria; phylum Chloroflexota; class Chloroflexia; order Chloroflexales; family Roseiflexaceae; genus Kouleothrix; species Kouleothrix aurantiaca. The sequence continues at coordinate 1,718 of LJCR01000535.1, read as the reverse complement.
CCTTTGGCATCGAGATGTCGCAGCAGCAGCAGACCGAGCTGGCCATGCTGATCTACTACCCCGAAAAAAAGCTGCGCCAGGTGCTCGCCACGCTCGACGACCCGCGCGACTGGATGGCCGCGACGATCGCGCGCCTGGTGCGGGTGGCGCGCACCGCCTCGCACAAGTATACGCGCAGCAAGGTGCGCAAGCGCCTCGCGCCGCAGCTGGCCTATATTCTTGAAGAGCTGCTCACCGAAAGCAAATCGGAGTACCAGCAGAAAGAACAATACTACGCCAGCATTGTGCACCAGATCGTCGAGCTGGGCGAGGGCGAGAACTTCATCACCACGCTGGCCTACGTAGTGCAGAGCCTGGTGGTCGACCGGCTGTATGTGCTGGGCGATATTTTCGACCGTGGGCCATCCGCCGACCGCGTGATGGACCGGCTGATGGAATACCACTACGTCGCCATCCAGTGGGGCAATCACGACATCTCCTGGATGGGCGCGGCCAGCGGCTGCCTCGCGCTGATCGCAAACGTAGTGCGCATGTCGCTGCGCTACACGAATATTGAAACCATGACCGACGCATATTCGATCAGCCTGCGCCGCCTGATGAGCTTTGCCGACAGCGTGTACGCCGACGATCCATGCACACTGTTCCTGCCAAAAGAAAGCACGCCGGTCGAGAACTACACCCGCGAGTCGATCGCGCGCATGCACAAGGCCATAACGATCATCCAGTTCAAGCTCGAAGCGCAGATCATTGAGCGCCACCCCGAGTACGCAATGGACGACCGTCTGCTGCTGAACGGGATCGACCTCGACGCCGGCACCTGCACGCTGTATGGCAAAACCTACCCGCTGCGCGACACGAACTGGCCCACGCTCAACCCCGACGACTGCGCGGCGCTTTCGCCCGAAGAAGCCGAGGTGATCGACGACCTGCGCTATTCATTTCAGCACGGCGAGCGCCTGCAGGAGCACATCCGCTTTCTGTACAGCTATGGCAATATGTTCCAGGTGCAGGACGGCAACCTGCGCTTCCACGGCTGCCTGCCAGTCGACGAGCAGGGCGATTTTATCGACGTGCCGATTGGCGACGAGCGCCTGGCTGGCCCGGCGCTGCTGGCACGCTACGAGCAGGTCGCGCGCGAGGCCTTCTTCAGCCACGACCGGCAGGCGCGTACCGCCGGCCAGGACGCGATGTGGTACCTGTGGTGCGGCCCGCTTTCGCCGCTGTTCGGGCGCGAGCGCATGACCACCTTTGAGCGCTACTTCATCGCCGATGCCGCCACGCACGACGAGCCGAAAGGCCCCTACTACGAGCTGCGTAACAGCGAATCGTTCTGCCGCAAAGTGCTGGCAGCCTTTGGCGGCGATGTCGAGCGCGGGCACATCATCAACGGGCACACGCCGGTGCGCCTGAAGAAAGGCGAACGCCCGCTGCTGGCGAACGGCAAGATGATTGTGATCGACGGCGGGATGAGCGAGCCCTACCAGCCGGTGACGGGCATCGCGGGCTACACGCTGATTGGCAACTCGCACGAGCTGGTGCTGGCCGCGCACGAGCCCTTCACCTCGGCCGACGACATGATCCGCAAGGGCGAGGACCTGACGCCGCACACCGAGCGCATCGAAAATTTCCCGCAGCGCATCCTGATCGCGGAAACCGACACCGGCCAGCTGCTGCGCGGCCAGCTCGAAGACCTGCAAAAGCTGATCGCCGCCTACCAC
>LJCR01000534.1 GCA_001399705.1 Kouleothrix aurantiaca | reverse complement strand
GAGTTGGGCAGCAAATGCTTGAAAAGAATATTGTGCTGGCGCACGCCAACCGCGCGCGCAGCTTCAATAAACTCTTTTTCCTTCAAGGAAAGCACCTGGCCGCGCACCAGGCGGGCCACGCCGACCCATCCCACCAGCGAGAGCGCGCCAAACAAAATCAGGAAGCCATTCCAGAACTTCCCGATTGGCGTGTCCTTCAGCGCCGTCATCACGATGATAAAGAACAGAAACGCCGGGAACGAGTAGACGATCTCGGCAAAGCGCATCAGGAAGGCATCGACAGCCCCGCCGAAGAAACCCGCCACCAGGCCAATCACCGTGCCGAGCAGCAGCGTGAAGGTCATCGGCACAAAGCCCACCACCAGCGAGGTGCGCGTGCCAAACACCAGGCGGCTCCACACATCGCGGCCCACGGCATCGGTGCCAAGCGGGTAGGTCCATGTGCCGCTCTTGGTCGGCTGATTGGGCGATTCGACCCAGGCGGCCTGGCGGTAAGTCTGGCCGGGGTAAATCTCAATCGGGTTGTGCGGTGTCAGCAGCGGAGCAATGATCGCAATAACAATCAGGATGCCGATATACGCCAGTGCCGCAACCGCCGCCTTATTGCGCAGCAGGCGCCGGCGCGCATCGCTCCACAGGCTGCGCGGCGCGCGCGTAGCAAATGCCTGCTCGACACTATCGACGCTGGCAACAGGTTTTGATATAGTGGTCGCCATCAAATCACCTCATCACCCTTATAGTAGCTGCCAGGCTCACCGCACCGGCAGGCGAAACAGTGCTACGCAATCGGTGGCCTACCCCTGGCTGCGAATACGCGGGTCGAGCAGGCCATAGCTCAGGTCGACGACAATATTTGCCATCACCACCAGCGTGGCGTAGATCAGCGTCGAGCCCATAATCATTGAGTAGTCGCGCTGGAAAATCGCGTCGACGAAGAAGCGGCCGACGCCGGGGATGCTGAAGATCGACTCAGTAATCACCGCGCCGGTGATCAGGTCAACCAGCGCCGGGCCAAGCACCGTCACCACCGGGATCATCGCGTTGCGCAGAATATGGCGAATGATCACCATACGCTCGCTCAGGCCCTTGGCGCGGGCGGTGCGGATGTAATCCTGTCGCTTGATCTCAAGCACGGTGCTGCGCGTGATGCGCGTGATGAACGACATCGTCGAAAGGCCGAGCACCAGGCCCGGCGCAATATAGGGCCGCCAGGTATTCCAGTCGTTATTCGTGATCGAGATCCATTTGAGCGTGGTGCCAAACAGAATAATGACGAGTAGCCCGATCACAAATGTCGGCACCGACACGCCCACCGTTGCGAAGAACAGGCTCAGGTAGTCGACGATCGAGTTCTGGCGCAGGGCCGCCATAATACCAAGCGGGATGCCAACCAGCACTGCGAAGGTCAGGGCGAACAGGCCCAGGCGCAGAGAATATGGCCACTGCTTAAGAATAATATCCTGGACGCTCTTGCCGCGCTGGCGATAGGAGGGGCCAAGGTCGCCGCGTGCGGCATTAAATACATAGTTAAAAAATTGGCTGTCTAAATAGGCGCGGCCGATGGCAAGCGGGTTGCGCACGCCGCTGTCCCACAATTTACCTGCTGCTGCCGGGTTAAAATACTGTGGCTTATCGAGGCCAAAGCGGGCATTCAAGGCTTTCAGCGTCGCCCCGTCGACCTGTTTTTTATCACCATCGCGGTCGAACGGCCCACCGGGGGCCTGATGCATCAAGAAGAATGACACCAGCGCCACAAAAAACAATACCGGGATGGCCCATAGCAATCGGCGAATGATGAATGCCAGCATAACATGCTCCTCGGTCGTAGGGGCGCGAGGCCCGCGTACGTTCTTGTTCTATTGAACACTGGCGGCCCTTGCAAGGGCCGCCAGTGTTCGACGTTTCCTACTGGCCGAGCGTAACGCCCGCCAGGCCGGTGATCAGACCCGGCTCGTCCGAGTCCTGCGGTGTGAAGTCGAGACCCTTCACCCACGGCTTGATCAGGAAGTTGTTCTTGCTGTTGCCGTAGATGATGATCGGCAGGGTCGAAATCACCTGCACCTGCGCCTGAGCGTACAGCTCGGTGCGCTTGGCTGGGTCGAGCTCAACGTCGGCCTTGTCCATCAGCTCGTCGGCCTTGGGGTCCTTGTAGCTGATGTTCTTGGCGAACTCCGAGCGCGAGTGCCAGAAGATGCTGAGCCAGTTCTGCTGGTCGGGGTAGTCCGCGCACCAGCCGCCGCGCACCAGCTGCGGGAAGGTCTTGGGGTCCTTGCGCAGCGCGGTCAGCGTTGTCGACTCAACCGGGTCGAGCGTGAGGTCGATGTTCAGGTTCTTCTTGTACATCTGGGCCAGGTACTCGCTGCGGGCCTGGTTGGCCGGGTTGTTGCTGGCATAGGTCAGCTTAACCTCGGGGAAGCCAGCGCCATCGGCGAAGCCAGCCTCGCTCAGCGCGGCCTTGGCCTTCTCCACGTCGAAGTCGAAGCGGGTTTCCTTGTCGTCGTACCCAGGGTAGCCCGGCGGGATCCAGGTCAGGGTCTTGACGTTGGTGTCCTTGGTGACGTCGCGGATGAAGCCCTCGCGGTCGAAGGCGTAGGCGAACGCCTCGCGGACCTTGGCGTTGTCAAACGGAGCGCGCGTCAGGTTGAATTCCCAGCCGTAGGTGCAGGCGCCGGCGTAGTTCTTGAACTCTGCGCCCAGCGTCGGGTCGGCCTGGATCGTCGGAACGTCGTTCGCGTCCGGCGTCATGACGTCGACTTCGTTGTTCTTGTAGGCCTGCAGGGCCACTGCCAGGTCTTCGATGTAGGTGTAGCGCACGCCAGCGATCTTGGGCTTGCCGCCCCAGTAGTTTTCGTTGGCCTTGTACTCGATCAGGTTAGCCGACTTGTCGATCTTCGAGATCTGGAAGGGGCCGTTGCCGATCTGCAATGCGGCATCTTCCCACCACGTCTCGCTGCTCTCAAACGACGACTTCTTGGTCGGCCAGCCCACCCAGATGCCCATGATCGTCGGGAAGTACGGCGTCGGCTGGGTCAGGGTGAACTTAATGGTTTTGTCGTCGGGGGTCTCGATGCCCAGCGCCTTCTGCAGGTCGGGCAGCTTGGCCTCGTCAGTCGGAACCTCGGTGTTGATAATCGCGTCGGCACCCTTGATCATGAAGTAGGTGCCCTGGTAATCGCCCGGGGAGTGCGGGTCGAGCGAGTGGTAGATCGCCTCGGCGAAGTCCTTCGAGGTCAGCGGCGAGCCGTCGCTGTACTTCAGGCCGTCGCGGAGCGTGAAGGTCCACTCGGTGCCGTCGGCATTGCTTTCCCACTTCTCGGCCGCGCCGGGAACCGTCTTGAGGTCTTTGTCGAAGCGGGTCAGGCCCTCGTAGTTCAGGATCAGAACCGCGATCTCGTTCGAGAACGAGGATTTCTGCGGGTCGAGCTGATC
>LJCR01000533.1 GCA_001399705.1 Kouleothrix aurantiaca | reverse complement strand
ATGCCGAGCTGGTGCGCCTGACCACTGAGCTGGAGCAGCGCGTCCGGGCGGCGACCGAGGATCTTCGCCGCACGCAGGCCATCCAGCAAGCCGAGTGGGCGTCCGTCGCGCACGACATCAACAACGCGCTGGCGGCCGCGCAGGCGGTGGTCGACGATGTGCTGCTCGACATGGCCGAGCTGGGCGTGAATGACGAGAAGCGAACGTCGATCGAGCGGCGGGTCGTGGCGTCGTTCCGGGTGATCGGGAACCTGATCGACGACATGAACACCGTGACACTGCTGGACCACGCCAGGCTTGCGCTGGAGATTCGCGCGGTCGACGCCGCGGCTGTCGCGCGAAACGTGGTCGAGCAGATCGAGGCACAGGCGCAGCAGTACGGCTGTGAGGTGTCGCTCAGCGCCGGCGATGACCTGCCGCCGGTCGCGGCCGACGCGTGGCGTATCGAACGCGCGCTGGCCAACCTGGTCGGGAATGCCGTCAAATATACCCGGCAGGCGCGCCGCCGCGACCGGCGCGTCGACGTCGCGCTCAGCGCACGCAGGGATGGCGTCGTGATCACTATCGCCGACACGGGCCTGGGGATGGATGCCACGGCGCTGGCGCTGGTCGGGCAGCCGTTCACACGCCTGGCCTCGGCGCGCGGGACGAAGGGTATGGGGATCGGCGTTTACCTCAGTCGCGGCATCATCGAGCAGCAGGGCGGAACCCTGAGCTATGCTTCCGCCGGGCCGGGATGCGGCACGACGGTCACCGTCTGGCTGCCGGGACATCATCCCGGCAAGGAGCATTGAGATGCACGATAACAGCCTCATCCTGATTGTCGAGGACAACCCTGAACTCGGCGCGCGGCTCACCCGCGACGTGCGGCGCTACGGCGGCGCGGAAGCCGCCGAGCTGGTCCAGGAGTACGACGAAGCAATCGCGCGCCTGCTGAACGAGCCGGCGCCGCACGCCGTTGTGATGGAGTACCGGATGCGCGCGCACACCGGCGTCGATCTTGCGCTCTGGATGGCGGCACAGCCACGCCTGGCGGACACACACCGCGTGCTCTACACGGCCACGCCGCGCGCGCTGATCGCCCAGAACCCGGCGCTGGCCGGCCATAGCCTTGACATGTTGTTCGCGCTTGTCGTGCCGAAAGGCGCCGGCTCCGGCCCGCGCGTTCTGGCCGCGGCGCTGTCTACCCTGCCGCGGCAGGTCGCCGCCGGGGAGGAGGATTAGCGTGCGCCGCGGCGCTCCAGGACAACCCGTATGGCTGTGTACAGTGGGAAGATGACCAGCCCCGCCGCGCCGAGCCACACTCGCCACTCCGGGTAAAGAATGGCGAGCGCGCCGATCGCGACGATCTGGAGCCCGATGCCGCCGAAGAAGGTGACCAGATCGGCGGTGATCCGGCTCCCGTCTGACGGCGCGGGGCGGAGCATGTCGGCGACGACGTAGAGTAGGCAGCCGGCGAGGGGACCGGCGGCGACGAGCGGGCCTAGCGGCGCCGCAAGCATGCGCAGAAGGAGACCCAGCAGCAGGCCAAAACCAATTGTTATGAACGCACGATGTCGCATTGCAGCCCGCCTTTGCGCGGCATAGCCGCCGAAGGCCATTCACACAGGAGTTCCTATGTCCTCGTATCGAACGCACGCCTTGATTGGCGCCGTCGGCGGCCTGGGCCTTGCCCGCCTGCTCGACATGGTTCCACATGCCACTGCGATCAGTCAAAATCCGTTCGCGCAGCTTGGGCCGGCGAGCATTGTGCCGCCGGGCGTGACCGCCTCGCTCACCACGGCCGGCCTGGTCGCCGGGTCTGCCTTTCTCGCGCTCTTGAGCGACATCGACGAGCCTGGCTCCTTTATAGCGCGCCGCGCGAAGACGGCGATCGCGCTGGCGTGCGCGCCGCTGCTCGGCGCGGTCGGGTGGTTTCTGGCCTCCAGCGGCGTCATTCATACCCAGCCGATCGTGGCGGCCGTCGTCTGCGCGCTGGTGGGCCTGGGCTTTTTCGGCCCGCTGCTCGGCCATGTTATCGTGCGGCTGGTCCGCGTTGGCGCCGGCGGCCACCGCCGTCTGACGCACAGCCTCGTTCCGTGTGCTGCCCTGGCGGTGCTGGCGGCCGGGCTGTGGTTTGCGGACCTGCGGCCCTGGGCAATCATCCCTGCCGCGCTGGTCTGGGGCGTTGTGCTGCACGGACTTGGTGACCTTCCGACGCCTGCCGGCTTGCCCCTATTTTACCCGCTCAGCCAGGCCGACTTTCACTCGTTGCCGAAGCCGTTGCGGCCGTATGGCGAGCCGATCGCGGCCGCGGTCGCGGTGGTCGCCGGGTTTTTGTTGTGGCCGCGCTAGGCACCAGAACGCCCCGCGCTGAGCGCGGCTCGAACAGCGGGGAGGGGGGTCTCACGAGACCCCCCTCCCCGCGTTTTTTAGCCTCGCTTATCCTCTGCGCTTCTTCGCATGCTGTAGCGGAAGAACAGCTCAGTTATCCAAAGGTCCTACTTCGCGGTAGGAGGGGGGGGCGCGAAAATGGCACAGTTGCGGCGATACAAACTTCCTGTTGATTGCTAGACTAAGCGAGGTTACTACAAATGTGACTGGTAAGCCAGGCAGCATTGGCTGCGCTGCTCGCAGATTGTTGATGACAACCATGTACACAGAGCCGGCCGCATCGCCGCTCACCACAGCGTACCAGTGTCTCTCTCAATTTGCTTGCCTGACGAGCAAACAGACGCCTACGCTTACCTGGAGATAGTGTTTGGAGCATTCAGCTCGCTTGGAAACGTTCATGATACCATCGTACCCAGAGTGGCCAGGCTGCTTTCAGCGTAATTTTCGCCTCCGCGAGCTTGCCCCGGCGAACGCCACCCTCCTTTCATTCTATGGTCCCCACCACCTGTTTCAGCGCGGCGCGAACCAGTATATCGTCGTCGACACGATGCAGAGCGCCGTGCTTGCGCCTATGACATGGGCCGAGGTGCTTGAGCGCTACCCTGGCTTCGGCGACATCGCGCTGCCTGTCACCCCCGACCTCGACGCGGTGCTGAAGGCCAAGCGGCGCGGAGGGCGGTCCGCCCGTGATGCCGGCCGGGTGCAGCTCGACCTCATTGAGACGGTCGTCGAGGAAGACGGCGTGCTGGTGTAGCGCTGCTCACCGGTTCGCACAGCACCAAGTAAGGACATCTCAGTGAGCTGTGACGCGAACTTTAGTCGATTTGCCCGCCAGGCGGGCCAGGCGCCAGCTATCGCAGCCGCGCTTGGCGCTGGTGATGCTGCGCATGCGGCGGCGGCGCTGGAGGAGATCGCCGAGCTGGCGCGCGCGCAGGCCACGGCCGACGCCCTGGATGAGGAGGACTGGTGATGTCCTGCGACTCCAAGCGCAAAAAGTTTCTCGCGCATGCGAGTTATGGGACCGGCGGCCAAGGCCCGTCCGCGGACGACCTGGAGT
>LJCR01000532.1 GCA_001399705.1 Kouleothrix aurantiaca | reverse complement strand
TGGTTCTGCGGTTCTCGGTTCTGGTCGCTTTGCTATAGCACAACCGGAGCGTTCGCATGCCCACCTTCAAACCCTACACCTTGCCTGCCCTCGCCCGGACGCTCGCCCAGCTCGAAGCGGCCTGCTACACGCCACTGCGCACGCTCGATATTGCCGCGTGGTGGAGCCGCGAGCTGCTGCCCTTTGCCGAGCGCATGCGTGGCGAGCCGCGCCAGCCAGCACTTGGCGAAGCCTGGGGCAGTTTGTTCGACTGCGCGTGGTTTTTGTTCAGCGGCGCAGTGCCGGCCGAGGCCGCCGGGCAGCATGTTGTGCTGCTGCTCGACGTGAATGGCGAGCTGTGCGTGGTCGACGAGGCGGGCGAGCCGCTGCGCGGCCTGACGAATCGCGCCTCGGAGTTCGACTACCGGCTGGGCCGGCCCGGCAAGCGCGTGCTGGAGATCAGCGCCCGCGCAGCCGGCGGCGAGCCAATTGCGGTCTGGGCCGACGCGGCGTGCAACGACCTGTTTGGGCGCGTGCAGGAAGGCGGCGTGATTCAGCTTGCGCATATCGCCACCTGCGACGACACCGTGCTGGCGCTGTTCTACGATTTCGAGGTGCTGCTCGATTTCCTGAAATGCCTGCCAGCCAACACGCCACGCGCCCAGCAAATCCTGTCTGGCCTGACCGACGCGGCGCAGCTAATCGGCGGCGGAATCGCTGCCAACGCCGCCGCCGCCCGCGAACGGCTGGCCCCGCTGCTGGCCCAGCGCGGCGGCGACCCTTCCCTGACGATCAGCGCAATCGGGCACGCGCATATGGACCTGGCGTGGCTGTGGCCGATCCGCGAAACCATTCGCAAGGGCGCGCGCACTTTTTCGACCGCGCTGGCGAACATCGAGCGCTACCCCGATTATGTGTTTGGCGCGAGCCAGCCGCAATACTTCCAGTGGATGCGCGAGCACTACCCGGCCCTTTACGAACGCATTCGCGCGCAGGTGCGCGCCGGGCGGATCGAGCCGCAAGGCGCAATGTGGGTCGAGGCCGACACCAATATCGCGGGCGGCGAGGCGCTGGCGCGCCAGCTCCTGCTCGGCATGCGCTTTTTCGAGCAGGAATTCGGCGTGCGCTGCACCTACCTGTGGCTGCCCGATGTGTTTGGCTACAGCGCCGCGCTGCCGCAGCTGCTGCGCCTGGCCGGGCTGCGCTACTTCTCGACGCAGAAGCTGTCGTGGAGCGAGATCAACGTCTTTCCGCACCACTCCTTCCACTGGCAGGGCATCGACGGCTCGCGTATTCTGGCGCATATGCTGCCCGAAGAAACCTACAACGGCCCGGCCCTGCCGCGCTCGGTCGTCAAGATCGAGCAGAACTACAAGGACTCGGGCGTTTCGGGCCACAGCCTGATGGTGTTCGGCATTGGCGACGGCGGCGGCGGCCCCGGCGAGGAGCATCTGGAGCGGCTGGCGCGCATCCGCAATCTGGCCGGCCTGAGCCCGGTGCAGCAACGGAGCGTGGCCGACTTTTTCGAGGATTGGCAGGCCGACGCCGACCACTTCGCCACCTGGGTGGGCGAGCTGTACCTGGAGCGGCACCAGGGCACCTACACCACCCAGGCGCGCAACAAACGCGCCAACCGCCAGTCCGAGCTGGCCCTGCGGGCGCTCGAAATCGCCGCGCTGAGCGACGTGCTATGGGCTGGCGGCAGTTACCCCGCCGAGAGCCTGGAGCTAATCTGGCGCGAGGTGCTGCTGTACCAGTTCCACGACATTCTGCCCGGCTCGTCGATCAAGCGCGTGTACGACGAAAGCCTGCCGCGCTACGAAGCCATGCTGGCCGAGCTGCGCGAGCGCACCGGCGCGCACCTGGCACACCTCGCCGCGCAGGCCGACACACGCGGGATGAGTGCGCCGCTGCTGGTGTGGAACCCGCTGTCGTGGGCGCGCAGCGAGTGGATAAAGAATGATACAAGCTGGCTCTATGTCACCGTTCCACCGCTTGGATATGCCGTCGTCGATGCAGCCGCCCAGCCCGAGCGCGGCGCGTTGGGCGAGCTGATCGCCACGCCCGAATTGCTGGAAAACGACCTGCTGCGCGTGCAATTCGGCAGCGATGGCGCAATCACGTCGGTGTACGACAAGCGTGCCGCGCGCGAGGTGCTGGCCCGGACGCAGGACGGCCGGCAGGAGGAGACCGCCGCGACGACCGCCAAGGCAATCGTGGCGCTCGCGCCGCACGTCGACGCCGCCGAGCGCGGGCGCCTGCTCGAATTGGCGCGCGGTCTCAGCGGGACGCGGTATGACGATAGCTGGGGCCGCAGCGCGGAGGAGGTGCAGGAGCGCGCGCTGACCGGGCTCATTCCAAGTCTGGAGGGAGCGGCGCGCGACCAGGCGTACGCCGAGGCGAAGCGGCGCGCGCTCGCGCTGCCGGACACGCACTACACCGAGATGCCGCGCTTCACAGCGCTGCTGCGGCTGCTGCCGCACGCGGATGCGGCCGACCGGCACGCGTTTGCCGAGCAGATCTTGAGCGATTTCGCGGGCGAGAAGCGCTGGCCGCGGCCGGATGATGTGATCGCGACCGCGCCATTTCTCGATTCCGCGCAGCGCGCGCGGCTGCTGGCGGCGGCACCCGATCTGACCAGGAATTGGTACGACGCGCCGCGGGCCGAGCTTGCCGCCGCGCTCGGGGTGAACCATATCAATAATTCCGCACCAGAAAGCGAAAAGGCGGGATGATGCCGACCGGGGGAACGCGATCCCCCAGCCGTTATTGTGCCGATCTGGCAAGGCTGAGGCCATACCATAAAGAGTAAAAACGACATAAAAGCGGGCCTTGAGCGGGCCTAAGCGCCTGATCGGGATACATTCGTTCGCAGACTGACAACCAATCTAAATAAGGAGATGTTCGACATGGCACCACGTTCCAAGCTATCCCCATCCACACCGGTGGAGATCCCAATCGATCTGTTTATCGAGGATCTGACGCAGCCGCGCCAGAAGTTCGACGACGAGAAGCAGGCGGCGCTGAACGAGAGCGTCGCCAAAGAAGGCATCCACGTCCCGCTCGAAGTGCTGCCGGTGATGGACGGCAAGCAGCAGAAGTGGAAGATCGTCAAGGGCGCGCGGCGCTACCGCGCGGCCAAGAACGCCCTGATGGAGACGGTTCCCTGTGTGCTGGCGACCGCGAAGACGCTCCGCGCGATCCACCGCACGCAGCTTCTGGAGAACACCAACCGCGCCGATCTGGACCCGGCCGACTTCGGCGTCGCGCTGTACACCGAGTATTTCTCCGACCAGATCCTGGTTCTGGCGATGGAGCAGGGCGGCGATGGCGGGCCGATCATCGAGGGCGTGTTCGAGCGCTGCCAGAAGCCGGTCGAGCGCATGGTCGCGCTGCGCGATGAGATGTGCCGCCTGGCCGGCGCCGCCACGCTGCAAGACTACCTCGGCCGCGGCCGG
>LJCR01000531.1 GCA_001399705.1 Kouleothrix aurantiaca | reverse complement strand
AGCGGGCGGGACAACAACAAGTGCCGCGTGCCCCCCGGTTTGCAACCGCTGAAGCGCGAGGCACAGAATACTGACGATACCATCGATTTTGGGCAAAAATGTTTCGGTGAAAACTGCTACTCGCATAATGCCGCGCCACCGGCACTGCGTGCGGTGGAACCTAAGCCAGTGCTCCCCGCATTATAGCGCCAATTTTGCCGGCTTAGGAATCAAACCCAAACCATCGCGATTTGGCGCTGGCGCGGCCTCGCGCATTGATACCTGCGATTTGCGCAGCACCTCCAGCGCCGAATTACTGATCAGGTTTAGGCCGTCCCGCTCAATAATAGTAACAAACACCTCCACGATCGCCGGATCGAACTGCTGGCCGGCCTTGCGCTGCACCTCGCTCAGCACGCGCTCGGGGCTTAGCCCGCGATGGTAGGGACGGTCAGACGCCATCGCCTCGATCGAATCGCACACGTTCAGAATGCGCGCAATAAGTGGAATTTCGTCGCCGGCAAGCGCATCGGGGTAGCCGGCACCATCCCAGCGCTCGTGGTGGTGGCGCACATACGCCGAGAGATGCCGCAAGCTGTGGCAGGTTTCGAGGAAATCCGCGCCGAGGCGAGCGTGCAATTTCACCTGGCTGTATTCCTCCGCACTCAGCTGGCTCGGCTTATTTAAGATCTCTTCAGGGATGCCGATCTTGCCAATATCGTGCAGCAGGCCCGCCTGATACACCTCGGTTTGCTGGTCAAGCGGCAGGTTCAGCTCGCGGGCGATCAGCAGGGCGTAGTCGGCAACTTTGCTGGCATGCCCGGCCGCATACGGGTCGCGCGCATCGATAATTTTTGCCAGTGTCAGGAACAGCTCGTCGTTGAGCTGCTGCATCGACTGGCTGGCGGCGACGATCTCTCCGTTGGCGCGGCTTAGCTCGTTGTTCAAGCGCCGCAGCTCGCGGATACTGTCGGCAGTGCGCTCGATATATTGCTTTTGCGCAACGCGCATCATAATCGCGGGAAGCGAGAACAGCAGCACACCAAGCGTGCCAAAGGTTGTGTAGGCGATCGCCATAAACACGCCCATGATGCAGAGGATGAGATAATGGCCGATCATCCAGCCGAACTGCTGACGCCAGTGTGCGCTTGGTGTGCTGCCTTTCTTCAGGCTAATGAATGTTGCGAAAAGCCCGCTTTCAATCAGGAAATGAATCACCCCCGCGATTGCAAGCACCGGCAAGAGGCGCGGCAGCTGGCCGAGGCTGAGCGGCACTCCGGCGACCTGAAGTGCCAGCACCGGCGCAATGCCACCGATAATATGTGTTGCCCAATTGAACGATGAGGTATAGAGCTTTGGGCGCTGGCGGCTGTAATGTACCAGCACAATCACGGCGCACACTGTCACCACACCTGGAATGCCGAGCACGAGCGCTACTGCGAATACTAACGCCACCGAGACGGAAAATGTCGAGTGCTCGTAGACATTGATCTGGAGCAGCTCAGCAATAAATGTAAGCCCCATAAAAAGTATCAACGCTGCAACATCCAGTTGCCATATCGTGCTCAGCCCCCACAATCCAACGCCCAGGCCCGTCGCAATCACGCCGCTGGTGAACAGCCCGAAGAGTGGGTGCGGGCGCAAACCTTCTGGCATAGCAGGCGCTACTGAGGGTGAGGCAGGCTGCGCGGCCGCCGGCGGTGCAGCTTTCACCGTCACCTGAGGCTGCTCGGCCGTAGCTGCTTGCAAGCGCTCTTTGACGGCGCCGGCTGCCTTCATCTGCTCAACTGTCACCGAGTGCGGGACGTCGCCGCTGTAGATAACCTGGTTGCGCCCACTGAGCTTGGCCTGGTAAACGGCGACATCGGCAGCATGCATGAGCTCGGTTGTGGTTGTGCCGTCGTGCGGGTAGCAGGCTACGCCAATGCTCATCGTTGCGTAAATCGGCGTTTCCGATGTGCTGACCGAATACGGTGTCGCCTCGATCATTGCGCGGATGCGTTCGGCCAGCTGTATGGCGGCGGCTGCGTCGGTTTCAGGCAACGCAATGCAGAACTCCTCGCCGCCAAAGCGCGCCGGCAGATCATAGTGGCGTACATTCGCACGGATAATTTCACCAATGCCGGCCAGCACTGCGTCGCCGGCAAGATGCCCGTAGGTGTTGTTAATATTCCGCATTAAGTCGAGGTCGGCAACAATTACCGACAATGGCCGTTCAAATCGTTCGGCGCGATTGTATTCCTCAAGAAAGAGCTTGTTGAAATACCGCGCATTCAGCAGGCCGGTTTTCATGTCGGTCTGGGCTTCCTGCTTCAGCTGCGGCACTGTCAGCGCGCGATAAATCAGCACAATCGGTGAAAGCACCGGGATGATTAACCACGGGTTGGTAAACCAGAGCCTGGCAACCACATAGCCGAGGCAGAGGTTCACAAAATCCGGCAGGATGCTTTCGATGCTCAGCACGCCCGATTGCTGCCACGAGATGTTGCGCGCGAGCAACAGAGCCAGGCCAATAACGGCATGGTTAATCAACACATATGCAAGTGCCGCGCAGATCGCGGCCAGCACCGGCATGCCCAATGGCAGGTGGCTGTCGAAACGGAGCAGGTCGGTATACAGAACAAGCGCGCTCATTCCTGCAATGATATGCGTGGCAATATTGAACGGCTGAAGGTACCAGGCGCGCAGGCGTTCGCCCTGTGTCATCCGCTCTCGCATCCACTCGACAAGATGCGGTATAAGCGCCTGCAGCATAAACATACCGGGTGGCAGCAGCAAAACGCCGGCAAACAAAAAGATCATGCTGGGATAGTATGTCTGATTGTCGGGAGCTTTCGCTTCGAAAAGGTGTGCGCTTGTCGTAATTACTATCAGGATGGCAAGCAGCATCAACTGTCGCGGCGACGCTTCGGCTTGCTGCCACGCACATATGCCGAGCACTGTTGCCCCGAGAAGAATGCCGGTGATGTAGGCCCAAGCTAACTTCGACATTGTTTTGCTCCGCTTCTCAGGCGCTGCGCGCCAGGGAGTTGCTACGCCACAGATATATTGATGCCGCTATGGGTAAGGTTTCGTGGCACTTGAGGCATTCTGCGCACCAAGTGCCACGAGTGAATTGAGGATCAGCGCGTTCTTGCCACGCAGTGCGTGGTCTTATTCGCCCCAGTAGTCGCTACTCCAGTTCACGCTGGTCCAGTTCACGCTGGTCCAGTTCACGCTGGTCCAGTTCACGCTGGTCCAGTTCACGCTGGTCCAGTTCACGCTGGTCTGGTTCGTCCCGCTCACATCGCCTGTGATCAAACGGCTCGCGGCGAGGTTTGCATTCGCGCTTTGGGTTGTTGCTGTATTCAGCGCCGCATAGACATCAAGAATACCTGCACCAGCCGCTCGTACACTGTAGGCTGGCCAGCCCTTGTTTGCAGTCGCCTTCAGGCGATATTTCACCTGATTCGGCGTCAGGCTC
>LJCR01000530.1 GCA_001399705.1 Kouleothrix aurantiaca | reverse complement strand
AAACAGCACCGCGCCGGCGATCACGCCGCACACAAGCCCATAGATGCCGAGCCAGGGCGCCAGCAGCGCGCCGCCAATGATGCCGATGTTATATAGGTTCGCGCCAATCGCCGGCAGCGAAAAACGATCAAACGATTCGAGCGTCGCTTTGGCGAGACCACCCAGGCCCAATAGCACTGGCTGGACCAGCATCAGGCGCAGCAGCAGCACCGTCAGCGCGCGCTGATCTGGCTGAAAACCAACACCAATTGTGTAGGTAACAATTGGCTCAGCCAGCACGCCGATCAGCACGCACGCCAGCACCAGGCCGATCAGCGCCAGGTTCAGCAGGCCACTGGCGAGCTGCCAGGCGTCGTCCTCGCGGTGCTCTTCGAGCATGCCCGAAAATACGGGGATGAACGCAGACCCAAGCGCGCCGCCTGCCACCACAATATAGATCAGATCGAGGACGTTGAACGTCGCGCGGTAGGCGCCATACTCGGGCAAGGTGCCGAACTGCGCGGAGATGATAATATCGCGGATGAGGCCAAGCACGCGGCTCAGCAGGTAGCCGGCGGCGACGATCAGCGTATTGATCAGTGGGCCAAGCCGGGCGCGGGGCGGGGCGGGGGAAACGGGCGGAGCAGCCATTTGCGCGTTCTAATGCTTTCTGCTATAATCACACGCCGTGACGAAAGTATTTCGACGTGTATGTAATGCGTAGATAGCGCCCATTATAGGGGAGGATCCTCACTTTGGCGAACACGAAGTCATCCGAGAAACGTATCCGTTCCAACGAGCGCAAGCGCGTGCAGAACCAGATGTACCGCTCACGCGTGAAGACGCTGATCCGCAAGGCAGAAGAAGTGATCCTCGCGGGCCAGCCGAGCGATGAGGCGATTCGCCTCGCCATGAGCACGCTCGACAAGGCGGCCGGCAAGGGCGTCATTCACAAGAACAACGCCGCGCGCCGCAAGTCGCGCCTGGTCAAGCGCTTGGTGCGCTTCCAGGCTGCCGCCGCTGCCGCCGCCGAGGCCCCCGCGAAGACGACCAAGGCGACCAAGTCGGGCCGCACCACCGCCAAGCGCACCGCGAAGGCCTAACGCCGTTTCGCACGTCTGCTGCCAATCAGGCCGCTTCTCGCGGCCTTTTTTGGTTTCGCTGGTTCAGGCCGTTCACTGCCGCTTGGTGTGATGAACGGCCTGACTCGTGCTTCAGGCAAGCATCGCTTTTTGTCATTCTGAACAGAGCATCGCAGAGCTTCTGCCAGCGCGTCATGATCGGCTGGCACTCCGACTTTGCCCCGCTATCCTGGTATCGGCGTTATCGCGTTGCGCTTGGATAAATCACGCGATCCCCACACCCCCTCCTGCTGACGCTCGCGCTTCCCTTCACGGTAGCTCGGCGATCACAATTTCGAATGGCGCTATGGTGAGTGCGCCGAGCACAAGCGGCGAGCTGTCACGCGGCAAGCTGGAAAAGAGCAGGCGCGCTGGCGGGGTGCCGAACTCGAAATGAGCAAGCTGGCGCTCGTCTGAGAAGTTGAGCACCACCAGGCAGCGCTGCCCCGAAACCGTATCACGGCGCAGAAAGGCCAGGTAGGCGTCGCTGTGCGGGTGCAGCGCCTGGTAGTCGCCGGCCACCAGCGCCGGTGTTGACCTGCGCAGGCGCAGCATGCGCTGGTAAAACGCAAAGAGCGAGCTAGGATCGCCAGCCTGAGCGGCAACGCTGACCCCGCTTGCGTAGCTGGTATGCACAGGCAGCCAGCTTTGCACACCTGGCGGGCTAAAGCCGGCGTTCGGCTCAGCGCTCCACTGCATCGGGCTGCGGCAGCGGTCGCGGGTTGTCGTCGCGGCTGCGTGCAGCGCCTCCAGCGGCGAGGCGCCAAGCCGTTCGACCAGCGTGTGGTACAGCTTCACAGCAGCAGTGTCGCGCAAATCGCGCACGTCGGCGAGCTCAAGGTCGGCCATGCCGATCTCCTCGCCGTTGTACAGAAACGGCGTTCCCTGCAGAGTAAGCATCAGCGCCAGATGTAGCCGCGCCAGCTCGGCATTGTGAAGCCCATCGCCATAGCGGCTCCACACGCGCGGCGCGTCGTGGTTGCCAAGCGTGTTACACGGCCATGCGCCGGGCGGCAGCTCGGCCAGGCGAGCGGCCTGGTTCGCACGAATGTGCGCGGGGGCCAATCGCTCGGTGCGCATGAGCGGGAAGTTGAACACCAGGTGCAGCTCGTCATCGCCAGTGCCGTGAAAAGCGACATCCTCATCTTCGCCGATCAGCACGCGATCGCCCGGGTACGCGTCAACCAACGCGCGCAGCTCACGCATCAGCTCGTGGATGCCGGGCTGGTGAAGCTGAAACTGCAACAGCTGCCGGTACTCCTCCATGGGCAGCCGGTTCGCATCGAGAATGGCGTCGGCCGGCAGTGCCAGCGTGTGATCCGGCAGGTCGGGGTGCTCGAAAATCGTGGCAACCGCGTCGAGCCGAAAGCCATCGACCCCTATGTCGAGCCAGAAGCGCACGGCATCCCACATCGCGCGCCTGACTTCGGGATGGCGCCAGTTGAGATCGGGCTGCTCGGTGAGGAAGACGTGATAGTAGTACTGCCCGGTTGCCACATCGTGCTCCCAGGCCGAGCCACCAAAGATCGATGCCCAGTTGTTCGGCGGCCCGCCGTCTTTCCCATCGTGCCAGATGTACCAGTCGCGCTTGGGGTTGCTGCGGCTGGAGCGCGACTCGAGGAACCAGGGGTGCTGATCGGATGTGTGGTTGAGCACGAGGTCGAGGACCACGCGCATGTCGCGGGCATGCGCCTCATGCAGAAAGGTGACAAAATCCTGGAGCGTGCCATACTCCGTGGCGACGCCCGTATAGTCGGTGATGTCGTAGCCGCAGTCCAGAAACGGCGACGGGTAGTGCGGCGACAGCCAGATCGCGTCGATCCCCAGGTCGCGCAGGTAGTCGAGCTTGGCAATCATGCCCGGGAAATCGCCAATACCATCGCCATTACCATCTGCGAAGCTGCGTGGGTAGATCTGGTAGAAGACGGCCTGCTGCCACCATTTGAGCGATTTCATAGTGTTGACCCTACTCACGTGCTCATCGTTTCGCTCTTGCGCGCGGCAATGTTGCGGCATTGGCCTGCCAAGCGCGGGCACCAGCGCCGACCTGAGCACCGCATAAGCCATAGAAGAAGCGCCAGAAATCGGATGAAGCGATACGACCATCGCCCCAGCTTGTATGTGGGCAGATGCCTGGTCGCGACCGGCTGGGCGGCGCGCACCGCAAACTCAGGCGCCGTCTGGTGCTGAAACCAGAACGCCTGGCGCGATCCTTGATATTTCGTTCGGGCTGTGATCCGGGCGGCTCAGCCGTGGGGCAGAGTCAGGGCAGTGGGCTGAAGTGCGTAATTTTCACATTGGAATAATTAAAAAACGTATTGGCGCACCAGCTGTCGTTATACCAG
>LJCR01000053.1 GCA_001399705.1 Kouleothrix aurantiaca | reverse complement strand
GTCCAACCCACTCATCGCCGTCGACGGCGATGAGTGGGTTGGACATGGCAATATTCACGGCAGAGATTGTACACCAATCACGCGCTCGCCCTGCCAACGCCGGTAAATGTCGGCAATCACCTCGTCGATCGGCGCGCGGTGCGTTTCGGCATCCAGCACGTGCGTCTGGGCGGCGGCCTGTGCCAGCAGCGCGGCCAGCCCGAGCGCGAGCGCCGCGCTCACGATCATGTGCTTCATGAGAAAACCTCTTACAATTGGGGCAAGCGTTGAAGAACGCTCAACCCTCATACGCCAGCACATCGCGCCCAGTCACGCGCGCGGCGTTCCAGGCCGGCAGGAAGCTCGCCAGTGCGGCCAGGGCCACTACCAGCGCCAGCCAGATCGCCAGCCCGCGCAGCGAGAACACAAAATCCAGCGGCATTTGCAGAAAGGCCACGCCGACGGCGTTGCTCATCAGCCAGCTCAGCGGCAGGGCCAGCAGCGCGCCGATCAGCCAGCTCAGCACGCCAATCAGCACGCCTTCGGCAATCACGATCCGCAGGATTGCGCCAGTCGACGCGCCAATCGCGCGCAGCACGCCGATCTCGCGCGTGCGCTCCAGCACGTTGATGCTCATGGTGCCCATCAGCCCTAGCCCGCCCACCACCGCCAGCAGCACGGCCATGATCATCAGGAAGCTGACGATCACGCCAAACTGGTTGCTGATGATCTGGCGCACGTCGTCAAGTGTTTCGGAGCTGTTCATATGGATGCCGTTGGCTTTGAAGTGCGCATCCAGCGCGCGCACCACCGCGTCGCGGCTGGCCTTGTCGTGCTGGTTGGTGACAACCTGCGGCCAGCTTGCGCGCCCCGGCCGCCGCGTGATATTCGTCAGGTAGTCGTAGCTCACCAGCGCGCGCGGGCTGGAGAGGCCGCCCTGGTAGATGCCCACGATGCGCCAGTGCAGGTCGCGCTCGCCATAGCGCAGCACCACATCGTCGCCAACCTTCATGTCGGTTTCGTTGCGCAGCACGTCGGTGCTGACCACCAGCGCGTTTTCGTCGCCGGCAACCAGGCCGCGCCCCGCCACAATCGTCGCGTTGATCAGGTCGTTGCCGGCGGTAGTGCCGATCAGGCCAATATCGTCGCTCTGGTTGCCATCGGGGCCGCAGCCGGCGCATGCCGGTGTAGGCGATCGGCGCGACGCGCACCACGCCCGGCACCCGGAGCGCCTCCTGCGCCAGCAGCGCGGTGGCATACGGGTGGTCAAAAGTCACGATCAGGTCGTGCCGCCAGAAGGTGAAAATCTTCTGCTCGGCGGTGCGGAACAAGCCCTCGCGCACGCTAAACACGCCGATAAAGGTGGCCCCGCCCAGCACCAGCGTGAGCATGGTGAGCGCCAGGCGGCCTTTGCGGCGAAAGGTGTTGCGCAGCGAAAGCAGCATCGGGCGCGAAAGGACGCGCACGCGCTCCAGCAGCTGGTCGAGCCGGCGGCGGCCGAAGTGGCCCCCACCCAGGCCATAGCTGCTGATCGCCTCGCGCACCGTCACACGCGCGCCGCCCAGCACCGGCCACAGCGCCGCCAGCAGCGGCACCACCAGGCCCGCGCCGATTTCCAGCGCCAGCACGCTCGGCGGCGTGGCGTAGTCGAGCACGTCGAAGTTGATCAGGCGCGCCAGGTACGTGGTGAAGCCATACGCGCCAGCCGCGCCCAGCGGCACCGCAATCAGCAGCGACAGCAGGCCATAGATCAGCACCGTCGCCAGGTACATGCCAGTGATCTGGCGCGTGTTCGCGCCGATCGCCTTCATCACGCCGATCTGGCGCACCTGCTGCATCAGCAGCGCGCCAATCGTGTTGATCACCAGAAAGCCACTCAGCAGCAGCGACATCGCGCCCAGCACGCCCAGGATGAGCAGCATCGGCTGCACCGAAGCGTCGGCCGGGTGCTTGCCGGGGATGGGCACATAGGAAAAGGGAACATCGTAGCCGCCGCGCTCGATCTTGTCGCGCACCTGGTTGACAACCCGGCCGACGCCGTCGCGGTCCAGCGTTTTGTCGCGCGTGGTCATAAAGAGCGACGTGTAGTCGCGCGACTGGCCCAGCCATTCCAGCGTGTCGAACGTAACAAACCCGTCGACGCGGCCGGTGAAGGCCGCCGGCGGCATGTTGATGTTATGCACCGTGCCAGCGATACGCAGGCTGCGGCGCGTGCCATCGGCCAGCTCGATCGTGACGCTGTCGCCGATTGTTGCGTTTGTGAGGCTCAGCGACGAGCGCTCGATCAGGACCTCGTGCTTGGGCGGCGGCCACGCGCCCTGCTCGGATGTGATCTTGTTGACGCGGATGTGGTTGTAATCGGGGAATGCCCCAATGGCCAGCGTGCGCCACATGTCGGGCCCGGTGCGCACGCGCACGCTGAGCCCGGCGTGCCCTTCGGCCTCGTCGATCTGGGGCATGTGCCGGATCGCCTCGACCAGGTCGTCGTCGAAGCGCGACAAGCCAAGAATTGCGGCCGGCGGGTCGATCGCCAGGTAGCTGGCCTGCATATCGCGTGTCAGGATCACCTGCGTGCCGGCGATCATGCCGACGGCGAACACGCCCACGGCGATCGAGAGAATCACCACTGCAGTGCGCAGCTTGTAGCTCCACAGGTCGCCCAGAATCTTATGCCAGCGGGGGCGCAGCATGGTCCACCTCCTCGCCGACTTGGCGCGCCGCCAGGTTTTCGGCTGTGCGCTCGCCGGCGATCTGGTCGATCGCCTGTGCAGTTTTGGGCGACTCGGTCACGAGCCGGGTGAACTCGCTGCGGTCGAGCGCGACGACCTCGACACCGGTCTTGGTGCCGGCGCGGATGGTTGCAAGGTTGCGCCCGCCATGCAGCAGCTCGATCTCGCCGAAATACTGCCCGACGCCCATAGTCGTCACACGGATCTCCGAGCCGCCCGGCTGCTGCAGCATAATTTCAACCGCGCCCTTGGTGATGATATAGAAATTTTCTGGCGGCATCCCCTCGTGCACGATCGTCGCGCCGGGCGGGTACGACAAAGTCTCGATGTTGTGGCTCGCCCAGATCAGCTGTTTCTCGCTCAGGGTGGGCAGCGCGCGCGCCACGTACTCGTCGATCACCTCGCCGTCGGCAATAATCACCGTGCGCGTAACGCGCCGCGCCAGGTCCTGGTCGTGCGTCACCATCAGGATGGTTTTGCCCTGGTTGGCCAACTGCTCGAACATGCGAAACACCGAGTCGGCGGTTTTCGAATCGAGGTTGCCGGTCGGCTCGTCGGCAATCAGCACGGGCGGGTCGTTGGCGAGCGCGCGGGCGATCGCGACGCGCTGCTGCTGGCCGCCCGAAACAGCCGACGGCAGCTTGTGGGCGTTGTCTGCCATGCCCACCTGGTCGAGCAGCATCATGGCGCGCTCGCGCCGCTCGCGGGGCGTGTACATGCCGCAGAAATCCATCGGCAGCATGACGTTTTCCACAATCGACAGCGCGGGCAGCAGCTGGAAGAACTGGAAAATAATGCCGAGGTTGCGCCCGCGCCACACCGCCATCTGCCCCTCGGAAAGCGTGTGCAGCGCGGTGTCGCCCACAAGCACCTCGCCCGAGCTTGGCCGGTCGATCCCGGTAATCATGTTGATCAGCGTCGATTTGCCGCTGCCCGATTTGCCGATGATCGCCACAAACTCGCCGCGCGCGATCTGCAAATTCACGCTTTTCAGCGCGGTAAACGCGCCGGCCGCGCTTTCATACACTTTCAGCACATTGCGCAGCTCGATCAGGTGGCTGTTGCCGGGCTGGGAGCTGCCATTCGCGGCGTGGCTCGCGCGCCGCCGATGCCAGGCTCGGAACATATGCCCGCCGTGCGTGCGGGCGCTAGGCCCGCCGCGCGCTGCGCCGGTCGGCGATGATCAGGGCGATCAGGCTGAGCTCAAGCATAATCTGCGCAGCTTTCGTGATCAGGCCGCCCGAAGAAAACAGCACAGCCGGCCGCGCCGCGTAGGCACGAAAAAAGATCCACATCACCAGCGTGTTGATCAGCAGGCCGGCCACCCACAGCCAGCGGCGGCGCAGCAAGATCAGCAGCCCGCCCAGCAGGTAGCAGCCCGCCGCAGCGTAGACAACCGCCGCTGGCCGCTCGGCGCTGGGAAGATCGCCAACGCCGAGAATGTTCAGGCCGATCAGCGTGTATGCCTCGGCTACCAGCAGCGCGAGCACCACAGAAAGCCAGATCAAACGCGGGCGGCTATCGGTTTGCTGCTCAAGCGCAATCATCTTAGCCTTCTTCTGTGGGGCCAGGGGTCTCGCCCGCTGGCGCTTCTCCCGACCGCTCAATCTCGATCGTGCAGTCGGCGAGCAGCGCGGTGATTGCGCCAACTGCTGCCAGCACCGGCGCAATGACTACGCCGATCACCCCAAAGGTCAGCGGGAACTCAGCGATCACGCGCTCGTCCTGCTTGACGATGATGCGCCGCACGTTGCCCTCGTGAATCAGGCGCTTGATCTGGTCGAGCAGCTGCGCGCCCTCAACCTTAACGGTTTCCAAGGTGCTTTGCCCGGTCATAGCTTTGCTCCTTTGCGAGCCGGCTCAGCCGGCAGCGTTCGCAGTTCCGAAACAGCGCCCGCATCAGGCGTAGCGCTGGCGCCCACCAGCCTGTGCAGCCGTGCGGTCGCGCCACAGCAGCAGCGGCACCGCCACACCTGCCGCCAGCAGCAGCCCGATATCTTCGCGAATGCCCAGGGTCAGCGCGGCGGCAAAACCAATCAGCGCCCAGAGCGCCGGGATGATCAGCAGCGTGCGCGGCACCCGCGCGCTGGTGCAGAGCAGCAGGCCGAACGTGAAAATCGTGGTGGGGCAGGGCGCAACACCAAAACTCGGCGATTGCGGGTAGCCATGGCCGAGCCATGCGCCAATCAGCGGGTAGATCAGCATGGCGTAGACGATCATCACCAGGCCGGCGGCGGTGTAGGGAGTGGCATCCAGCGCAAATGTCAGGCGCGGGCGCACCAGCCCAAAGAACAGCCACCCCAGCGCTTGCACCAGAAACAAGGCGCCAAAGCCCAGTGCAGCCGGGTTGATGGTGCGGAAGAACAGAATGTGATAGACGATGCCCATCCAGAGCCAGAAGCCGGCGAGGATGGCGCTGATGATCTGGTGTGACGAGCGCGAAGGCGTGGCCGCCAGCCCAATGGCCACCAGGCCAAGCACATAGGCGACGATCTGAAGCGGCCAGATCGCCTGGTTATACTGCCGAAACACGTCGAGAAACTGGTCAGTGCTAAATGGAAGCATGGCACCCTCCACAGAACAGATACAGCCACACACATATCCTGGGAGCGCTCCCACAACAATAGCGCTAAACCCTGCCCGGCAGCATCTATCAAAAGGTTGAGAGAAGGGTGGATTACGACAGGCAGGTTGAAGAATAGCTGGCGCACGTCTTCTGCAAAACTGCGGCGTATATGCTCGCTGGGAAGGCGTTTCTCAACAAAGCCTGATCAATTGGCCTGCTGGCGATGCGCGATTGCTGCGAGCGCATCGCTGCTGCGGAGCACTGGAACAAGGGAGTGCCCGGCGTGTTATGCTGGCCTGCCTGCCCCGCGCGCCGACCCGCACGACCTTGCCGAGACGATATGCGCCGAGCGCTGCGGCCCAGCTGCGCGGGGCGGAAAGAAGCGGCTGACCAGCTGCCGCACCCAATCCGTATGCACGTGCGAACAGACGGTCGCGCTGCGCTAGCTGGCACACGCGCGCGGCCGGATACGAATGTATCCGGCCGCCTTTTGTTTACTCGATGTGCGCTTGGGCGAGTGTGCGCGCATACGATTGTTGTATTGCCCTGCAAACCGCTACAAGCAATCCAAAAATCGGCTCCTTTTGCCAACGCGTTGGGTTATCACCCGCGAGCTTGTAGGCGAGGTCGGTATCGGTCAGCGCCTTCAGCAGCTCGTAGCGCAGGCCTTGTGTTTCGTGTAATGGAAACTCGCTTTCAAGCAAACTATTCATGCAGCGCTCCGTCACAAAGGCGAGGGCACAATCATAGCTCAAATGTTCTGCTGATGCAAGCGCGCCGAGGCACCCGGTACTGCCAGGTTTGGGTAAACGCTTTTCCGTTGCCATTCTGAACCCTTCAGCCCGGCGCAGGGTAAACTCCGCGCTCGCAAGTGAAGAAGCTCGCCTTCAGAACACCGAGGGATGTTTCTTTGAGGGGCTCATACCAGATAAGGCATGGTTGGATCGGCGGGCGCACAGCCGGGCGGGCGCGAACCGTTCGCGCCCGCCCGGCGAGGGTACCCGCGTGTGGCTTTGCTGCACCCTATTGGTGGCCGCCAGCCTACTGATAGCTTGCCGCCCAGCTGCCCAGGAATGAGCGGACAACTGCGATGTAGCGGTCAAACTGCTCACGCCGGATGTTGTGGCCAGCGCCCGGGATATGGGCGATGTGCAGCTGCGGCACCTGCTGCTGCATAGCACGAGCCATCTCTGGCCGAACGAGCGCGCCGCGGTCAAGGTCGGCGGTGATCAGGAGGGCAGGGCAGGTGATGCGTGGCATCAGCTCGGCCCAGCTCGTGCCTTCGGTGGGGTCAAGCTGTGCGGCGCGCAGGTTGAACGGAAGCTTCGCATCCGCCCACGGCCTCAGCTCGCCCTCCGGCCATCCCGACGATGCCCGTATCTCGGCTATCAGCTCGTCGTGGGTTTTGGCCTGAAGGCGCGTGAGCCTCGCCAGAAATGGGTTCTCCTCCCCCTGCTGCCGGCGCGGAAAATCCGATGCTTCCAGCGCCCCGGCATCTTCCAGGATGATCGCGCCGGGCACATCCGGGTACAGGCCAGCCAGGGCCAGGGTGATACCGCCGCCCATCGAGTGGCCGATCAGAGCGGGCCGCACGAGGCCAAGGCCAGCGATGACGCCCCGCAGGTCGCCCGCCATCTGGGCGAGGGTGTAGCCCGTCTCGGGGGCGTCGGAGAAACCGTGGCCACGCGCATCCACCATCACAAGGTCATAATCGGCCTCCAGCGCCTGCGCCACTGGCGTCCAGCACAGCCCTGCGTCGCTGAAGCCGTGCGCGAGCACGACGGGTGGCTTGTTTCCGCCCGTGCGCGTGAAATGCAAGCGCACGCCGTTCACGACCGTATCCCCCGTGTACCACGATGCCATGGCATTGCTCCTTGTCCGGCTATGCAGTGGCGATACCTGACTGTGGTGGCCTGTAGCGGCAGCCGGTTTTCGCTCGGACGAATCGGAACGACGTTTGATGGGTGCCATCCTACTGGCGACGAGTCTGCTTGTCAAGAAGCCATGATATGTTGTTCTGGATACGCGGGAGGGGATGCAGGAAGAATTCGCGATGCCTCACGGATTGCATGATCATCGACGGCGATCTGGAAAGCGCAGCACCATGAATCGAACCGCGGCATCACTTTCTTTCAACGATGGTAAAGGCGAAGTCGCGGCCATAGCCGCGTTGCATGGCAAGCGTCCCCCACAGCCGAGCGAAGTTCTCGCTGAGCGGCGCGTTTGCCAGCCCGCCAAGGTCGATCGGCGTGAAGCCAACGTCGCGGGCAAATTGCATGGCAAGCGCTTTCGCTTCCGCGTCGTCGCCGCAGATAAAGGTTTCCACGCGCTTTCCCTGGTAGATCGGGTCGGCCAGCGCTTCCCAAGGCGTTGCGTTGAACACTTTGGCCACACGCGAGCTGCCAGACCAGGCCTGGATAGCCGCGCTGGCGGATGCAAAGCCATCGGGCAGATCGCCAAATGCGTTGGTTGTGTCAAGAACGATCGTGCTTGTGAGGTTGAGCGTGGGCAAGAGCTCGCGGGCGGCATGGAGCGGCAGAGCGACGACCACCACGTCGCCGAACTGCGCCGCTTCCGCAAACGTGCCAGTAACGTCGCCACTGGCCTGTGCCGCCTGCGCCTTGAGGCTGTGCGGGTCGCGAACGCCAACCATGATCTGGTGGCCGGCTGCACGCAGCTTTTTCGCAAGGTTGCCGCCAATATTGCCCGCGCCCAGAATGCCGACCTGCATATGCCCCTCCTTGCTTGTAGCTCGCGCCGGAACGAGCAGAGTATACACGACTTTATGCCTGTGCCGCCCGCCTGATCAGCTCGGCAATTGCCTGAGGGTGCGCCACTGGCGAGGCGTGGCTCGACTCAAGCTCGGTCACCTCCGCGCCCATCCGCTGCGCCATCCAGCGCTGCGCATCCGGCTGAAGCACGCGGTCCTGGGCGGAAACCTGGTACCACGAGCGTGTGCCGCGCCAGGCCGGCGTGTCCTGCAGCGCTTCGCCAAAGGCCGCCACGCCGATCGGGCGCTGGGTTGCGCCAAGCACCGCCGCCTGCTGCGCGTCGATATCCTGCACGAATGCCGCGCCGAAGTTGGCGCGGTCGAGGTACACCAGCGTCTGCGGGTTGTCGAAGGCGCCATCGGGGCGGAAGAACTGGCCGGCAAAGGCCGCCCCGTACTGCGCGGCAAACTGGTTGACCAGCCCGAACAGGCTTTCGCCTGTGTCCAGGGCAAAGGCCGCCAGGTACACCAGCCCCTTCACGTTCGCGAGCCCGCTGGCCGCGCCGGTGATGACCGAACCACCGTAGGAGTGGCCCACCAGCAGCGCCGGGCCCTGAATGTCGCCAATGCATTTGCGCGCGGCGGCGATGTCGGCGCTGAGCGACAGCAGCCCAAGCGCTGGCGCGACCACGGTGTAGCCGTCTTCCTGCAGCGAGCGAATAACCTTGCCCCAGCCACTGCCATCGGCCCATGCGCCGTGAAAAAGCACAATCGTTGGTCGGTTGGTGTTGTCGGGCTCGCCCATCGCTTTTCTCCTTGTGCTGGTCATGCCGCCTGTCAGATGGCGCTCGGAAACCCTGCTTCAGAACAGATAGCCATCCTGCGGTTCGAGCCTGGGCGGCACGTCGGTTTCGCCCAGCACCAGGCGCAGGTCGCGCTCGATCTCCCGGCAGGCGGCCGAGATCGGCACATCCGTAATACGGTTCTCGAACGGGTCTTCGTTGACCGCGCCAGTGCGCTCGATCACCGTGAAGAGAAAGGCGATCACGCCCGTGAGCGGGATGACCAGCCACGCGGCACGATCGCCCGCCAGCGTTTTGATCAGAAAAAAGGGCAGCAGCACCACGAACACCCGCACGAATACCCGGGTGAAGTAATCGTACTGGCGCGGAATGGGAATGGC
>LJCR01000529.1 GCA_001399705.1 Kouleothrix aurantiaca | reverse complement strand
TCTTTTGCTGGATGTGCAAACAGTGGGCGTGCCGCCCGGCGGGGTTCTGCTGCTCGACAGCGATGGCGTCACCGAGGCGCACGATCCTTCCTACGAGCTATACGGGCCCGAGCGCCTGCTCGCGGCCATGCGTGAAGGGACGGGCCTTTCTGCACAGGTGCTGTGCGACAGCCTGCTGCAGCAGCTGCAGCGCTACCACGGCACGGCCGCCCAGGCCGACGATATTACGCTGCTGGCCTTGCGCATGGTATAGGCGGTTCATATATTCATGAAGAACGGCGCACGACGAAAATCGTGCGCCGTTTTTGTGCGGCCGGCTGCTTACTCTGGCTGCGTGGTGACACGCCCGGCCAGCACGCGCAGCGCATTTGCAACAAATACCGACGACAGCGCCACCGAGGTCATCAGGAAGCGGTTGCTGAAATGGCTGGCTCGCCAGTCGTCGTACTTGGCGAAGAAGAGAAACTGCGCCACGCACAGCAGCAGAACGAGCACAAGCTGCTTGCGGCGCGTGCTGCTGCCGATCCACAGCGCGCCCGGCAGCGCAAGCAGCAGCACCGGGTTGCTGGGCAGAATGCCGTTCTGGGCGTCGAAAAGCGATTGAACCACGCCTCGCAGCAGCGGCTGGTTGAACTTCGCGACATGATCGTCGATCATCACCTGTCCGTTCGCCCCCGCAACTGCCGCGCGCTGGTAGCCCGTCACAAATGGCGAGCCAAACAGCACGTTGTTCGTGTATAGAAAGGGCAGCAGCGCAAGCACGAAGCATGCAGCAACAGCCGCAATGCGTGCCAGCCGGCTCGCTGCCGGTAGCTGCGCGTTTTCGCGCCAAACTGCGAAAAACCCATACACCATGATCGGCCCGGCGAGCAGGGCGTTGGGCGTTTTCGCAAATACCGATAGCCCGAGCAGCAGCGCGCCGCTGTACCAGCGTTTCGTAAGCACAAGGTAGAGACCGGCGAGCACGAGCACGGTTGCGAAAATATCGGGCGAATAATTATAGGTATAATCGAGAAAAAGCGTGCCAGTCGCATAAAGAATAGTAGTGGCGCAGGCCAGCCAGCTCTCGAAAAACAGCGCGTTGAGCGCAAATATGAGAAGCATCAGCGCCACGCTGTCGAGCACATTGAATAACAGCAGACCGTGAGCGCCAAACAGCGCGTAGAAGGGCAGCGACACCACCGGCATCAGGATCGGGTGCTTGGGCACCAGGCCGGCGCTGCCCAGTGCGAGCTGGCCGTCGAGTGGATTGCCGGAAATGTTATTCGCCAGCAGCAGGTCGCCGTCTTCCAGCAGCGACGCAATCATTGCGCGGTAGTAGACCGAATCGCCATGGATGTAGTCCTGCCCGGCGGCGGCCCTGGCTAAAGTAAACGGAAAGTAGACCAGGCAGAGGTAGGCGATCAGAGCGAGGGCGAAAATTTTGTGAGGGATACGCTGTATACTCATGTTGTTCGCTACAAGCAGTTTCACCAATACTGGCAGGCATTATAGGTGATGTGTTTGCGCGCCCGGCAGCGACTTCGTGAGCGCACTGCTGCCAATTTCGTAGCGCTATAAGGGGTAGTTTTGTGAAACGTATTCTGCTCACCGGGATGTCGGGCAGCGGCAAGTCAACCGTCACGCGCGAGCTCGCGGCGCGCGGCGAGCGGGCGGTTGATGCCGATTGCGATGAGTTTTCCGAGTGGGTGGCGCTCGACGCCGCTTCAGACGCGCCGGGCACGCCGGTAGAAGCGGGGCGCGACTGGGTCTGGCGCGCTGATCGCATTCAGGAATTGCTCGACACAGAAGACAGCGACGCGCTGTTTCTCAGCGGCTGCGCGCCCAACATGCGCGAATTCCTGCCGCGCTTCGATCATATCATTCTGCTGAGCGCGCCGGCCGAGATTATTCTGGAGCGGCTGGCAAACCGCACTGGCAACAGCTACGGCAAAGCACCCGGCGAAGCGGCGCGCGTACTCGATTTGATCGAAACCGTCGAGCCGCTTTTGCGCCGCGCCGCCGACTACGAGCTCGATACCAGCGCGCCGCTTGGCGAGGTTGTGGCCGAGGTTTTGCGCATTGCGCAGCAGTAGCGCACGTTTCCTCTCACTCGCCCAGCAGCACCACCTTGCCCGCGTTCGCATTCGATTCGACATATCGGTGAGCGTCGGCGGCCTGCGCCATGGGGAAGGTGCGATCGATCACCGGGCGCAGTTCGCCGCTCACGAAGCGATCGAGCGCGAAGGCGCTGAACGCCTCGGTGAGCGCGACTTTTTGCGCGAGTGGCGTGCGGCGCAGGGTGGTGCTGGCGACGGTGAGCGATTTGCCCATCAGCGCGCCCAGGTCGAGCTGGCCCTGCGAGCCGCCCAGAAAGCCGATCAGCATCAGCCGCCCGCCGAGGGCCAGCGCGGCCATGTTGCCGGCCCAGTAGGGCGCACCAACGAAATCGAGCACGACATTCGCGCCCGCGCCGCCAGTGGCTGCCATCACCTGCTCGGCGAACTGCTCAGTTTTGTAGTTGATCGCCAGCTCGGCGCCAAGCTCGCGGCACAATGCCAGCTTGTTTTCCGCGCCAGCGGTGGCGAACACACGCGCACCGGCGGCGCGCGCCAGCTGGATGGCCGCCGTGCCAACGCCGCTCGCGCCCGCATGTATCAGCGCGGTTTCGCCCGTCTGCAAGCGGCCCAGCGTGAACAGGTTCAGGTAGGCGGTCAGGAAGGCTTCGGGGATGGCGGCGGCTTCTGCAAACGAGAATTGCTCGGGGATGCGAATGGCCATGCCGGCCGGCACCGCCGCCAGCTCGGCGTAGCCGCCGCCCGTCACCACGGCCATCACGCGGTCGCCGGCCTGCCACGCGCCGGCTGGCTGCACCACCTCGCCGGCCAGCTCCAAGCCAAGAATTGGCGACGCGCCCGGCGGCGGGGCATAGCCGCCGCGCCGCTGGAGAATATCGGCGCGATTGACAGCGCTGGCACGCACGCGCACCAGCAGCTCGCCGTCGCCGGGCTCGGGGTCGGGCGCATCGGCGTAGCGCAGCACATCGGCGTCGCCGGGCGCGTCAAAGATTATTGCTTTCATGGGTTGATCCTTTCAAAAAAGCAACGAGATCTTGAACCACGAAGACACGAAGGCACGAAGATTTTGAGGGCCAAACTGAACCTGGTGTCGTATCAAAACAGCGATGCGGAAATCAGGAAGAGTTTCTGCGTCGTAATTACTAAACCCTATCCCCTATCCCCTATCCCCTGCGCTGAAAGCGCACTGGTGTCTTGGTGGTTATTTCTAATAGCGCTTCCTACTCAGCAGCCAGCAGGCGCAGCGCGGCGTCGCACAGGATCGCCACGCCCTGCGGCATGCAGTGCTCGTCGAAATCGAAGCGCGGGTTGTGGTGTGGGTAGCACAGGTCGCGGGCTTCGTCGCGCGCGCCGAGGAAGCAGAAGTTGCCGGGCACGCGCGCCCGCCCC